>JAIENU010000033.1 GCA_019751125.1 Burkholderiales bacterium
ATCCCGGTGATCAAGCTCTGCGCGAATCCGCGCACCGTGCGCACCATGGGTGAACACATCGACTACGACTGCTCGGGTCTGCTGCAGCGTGAGAAGAATCTCGACCAGACCGGCAACGAGCTGATCGAAGTCATGCTGCGTACCTGCAACGGCCGGCTGACCGCCGCCGAAGCGCTGGGTCATCGGGAGTTCGTGCTGACCCGCCTCTACGAGAGCGCGTAACTGCTGCAATGGCGCGTGCTGCAGGCGGGATATTCCTGCTGCAGCACGCGTTTTTTATCCTGTGTTGACGGTCCGCAATCGCGGGCTGGACGGAGCCAGCCGAAGACATGACTGCCTTGCGTGGTGCCGACATTTTCTGCCGTTCGCTTGCGGCGGCCGGGTTGCGGCGGGTGTTTGCGCTGTCCGGCAACCACATCATGCCGCTCTACGATGCGGCGATTGAAGCGAAGCTTTCGATTACCCATGTCCGTTACGAAGGTGCTGCCGTGCACATGGCCGATGCCTGGGCACGGCTGACTGGTCAACCGGGCATCGTCTGGCTGACCGGTGGCCCCGGGCATGCCAATGGTGTGGGTGCGCTGTATACCGCTTTGGCCGCCGAGTCGCCGCTGGTGCTGGTATCCGGCCATGCGCCGCTCAATGAACTGGGCCGCGGCGCTTTCCAGGAAATGCGCCAGGCCGATATCGCGGCACCACTGTGCAAGGCCTCGTGGACCGTGGCCAGGGCCGAAGACATGGGCGCTGATATCGCGAAAGCCTGCCGCATCGCCCGCTCGGGACGTCCGGGCCCAGTGCATCTGAGCCTGCCTGCGGACCTGCTGGATGCGAAGCTCGACAACGGTGAAGGTTTTATCGCCTCCGCCGCCGATTTCCGCGCGGTGGAACAAGGACTGGATGACAAGACCTGTGCTGCCTTGCTTGCACAGTTACAGGGTGCGGCACGGCCATTGATCCTGCTCAGTCCGGTGATGTCGCAGGCGCCGCTTGCCGGCCTGGTTAAGCCGCTGACTGCGGCGACCGGTGTGCCGGCGCTGGTGATGGAAAGCCCGCGCGGCGTCAACGATCCTTCGCTGGGCGCTTTTGCCGGCGTGCTGGCCAAGGCCGACCTGATCGTGCTGGTCGGCAAGCAACCCGATTTCACGCTGAAATTCGCCAAGGCACCGGCAGTAGCCGCGGACTGCCGTTTTGTGGTCATCGATCCCGATGCCGAAGTGCTGCAACGCTCGCTGGGCAATATCGGTACGGCGCGCGTGGCGCTTTCGGCCCAGGCCGACACCGCGGCTGCGGTGCACAAACTGACGGCTGCAGCCGCCGCAAAACATGCCAACCGGCAGTGGGCCGATACCGTCACTGCTGCAGTGGCTTACCGGCCGCCGGCGTGGAAGGATATTGACAGTGATAAAAGCAGCGGCGGCAGCGGGCCGGTGCATCCGGTCGAACTGGGCCGCGCGGTGCAGGCGGTGCTCTCAGCTGCGCCGGAAGCGGTATTTGTCGCCGACGGTGGCGAGATCGGCCAGTGGGCGCAGGCCTGCATCAGCGCGCCGCTGCGGGTGATCAACGGCGTCGGCGGCTCGATCGGCAGCGGCATTCCGTTTGCGTTCGCCGCGCGCATGGCGCGCAGCAGTGCCACCGTGATCGCGGTGATGGGCGACGGTTCGGCGGGCTTTCACCTGATGGAGTTCGACACCGCGGTGCGCGAGGGTGTGCCGATGGTGGTGGTGGTCGGCAACGACACTTGCTGGAATGCCGAATACCAGATCCAGCTGCGCAGCTACGGCAAGGAACGGGCGCACGGCCTTGAGTTGCAGGCCACGCGTTATGATCAGGTCGCCGCAGCGCTGGGCGGTCACGGCGAATTGGTGACCCGTGCCGCCGAGCTCAAGCCCGCACTCGAACGTGCGCTGGCCAGCGGCAAGCCGGCCTGTGTCAATGTGATGATCCAGCGCATCGCCGCACCGACGGTCACGCTGCCGGCGTAACGGACGCATTGGAATTAAAACCAGCATGCAAACGCTCAAAGTCAAAGTCTGGCGCGGTACCGAAGAGGGCGCCTTCCAGGAATTCGAGGTGCCGCGGCAGGAAAGCCAGACCGTGCTCGACGTGGTGACCTACGTCCAGCGCAAATGCGATCCAACACTCGCCTACCGCTTTGCCTGCCGCGTTGGTGTCTGCGGCTCCTGCGCGATGACGGTCAACGGCCGCTCGCGCTGGACCTGCCGCACCCATGTCGACAAGGTGGCCGAGGACGGCACAGTCGAAATTGCGCCGTTGCGCAACCTGCCGGTGATCAAGGATCTGGTCACCGACATGAAGGAATTTTTCGACAAATGGGCGAAGGCGCGCGGCCGTTTCAGCGGCAGCAAGACGCGCAAGGACGAGTTCGAGCGGGTGTCACCCGAATCGAAGGAGCGCAAGCGTGTGGACGCCGGCATCGAATGTATCGGCTGCGGTGTCTGCTACAGCGCCTGTGATGTGGTGAGCTGGAACCGCGATTACCTTGGACCGGCCGCACTCAATCGCGCCTGGACCCTGGTCAATGATGTGCGCGACACCGCGCAGGCCGAGCGGCTGGCCGCAGTAGCGGGCGACGCCGGCTGCCACGCCTGCCACACCCATCTCAACTGTACCGAGCGCTGCCCCAAGGGCCTGTCGCCGACCGCGGGTATTGCCGGACTCAAGCGTGCGGTGTTGTCGGCGACCTTGAGTGGTGAATTGGCCGATTAAATTTTTTTTAAAAACAATGACTTACAAAACATTCTCGAGAGGGCAACGTTGAGCCGGCGCACTGAGGTGTTGCTGTGGGGCGCGCAGCGGCTGAGCGCGATGGTGCTCGCGCTGTGCGTGGTGGTGCATCTGGTGACGATGATTCTCGCGGTGCGCAGCGGTCTTTCCGGCGCCGAGATCCTCGGCCGCACCCAGGGCAACGTTGCCTGGTTCGCGTTCTACACGCTGTTCGTGGCTGCCGTGTCGGTGCATGCGCCGATCGGCCTGCGCACGATACTGGGCGAGACCCTGGGCTGGCGCGGCAGCGCGACCAATCTGCTGGTCAGCGCCTTCGGCATTGCGCTGGCGCTGTGGGGATTGCGGGCGGTGTTTGCGGTATTCGGCGGTGCTGCATCATGAATACGCCGGGCATGAAAAACGACTACCGCGCGCGCAACCACCCGGCGTACTGGGCCTTCATTGTGCACCGGGTTTCGGGCCTGCTGCTGACGCTGTTCCTGCCGCTGCATTTCTGGGCGCTGGGCCAGGCCTTCCACGGTGCTGCCGGGCTCGACAATTTTCTCGCCTGGACGCACAACCCGCTGGTGAAATTTGCCGAGACCGGACTGGTGTTGCTGCTGGCCGCACACATGGCCGGCGGCCTGCGCCTGCTGCTGATCGAGTTTCTCGACTGGCGCGAGTGGCAGAAATCGCTGCTGGCGGTGGCTGCCGGCATTTCGCTGGTGTGCGGGCTGGCCTTTCTGCTCAACGTGGGCTGATTGCGCCGATCTTACAAGGGGTGGCCGATGAAAAAATCCGCAAAAAAACCCAACATCCTGCTGATCCTGGTGGATGACCTGCGCTTCGACGAATTCGGTGCCGGCGGGCATCCCTATATGAAGACGCCGCACATCGATCGCATTGCGCATGAGGGCGTGATGTTCGACCGTGCCTTCCACACCACCTCGATCTGTTCGCCGAACCGCGCGTCGATCCTGACAGGGCAGTACGCCAGCCGCCACGGCATCATCGACAATGTCGCGCGCGACCTCGCCAGCCACCGCCTGCCCAACTACCACCTGGAATTGCAGCGTCTGGGTTACCAGACCGCGCACATCGGCAAATGGCATATGGGCAACGACGGCAAGCCGCGCCCCGGTTACGACCACTGGGTGGCCTACGACGGCCACGGCAGCCTCTACGACCCGAAACTCTGCGAGAACGGCACCTACGTCCAGCACAAGGGTTATGTCACCGACATCATGAACACGATGGCGGTGGACTGGATCCGCGGCCGGGCGAAAAGCAAATCAAAAAAGCCGTGGTCGCTGTGGTTCGCGCACAAGGCGGTGCATCCCGATGCCGAGCAGGCCGCCGACGGCAGCTTCAGAATGGATGGCTACCGTCCGGCGAAGCGCCACGAAGATCTCTATCGCGGCTGCGTGTTCCCGAAAAAGCCGAACATGCAGAAGCCCACCGAATTCCTGAAGCACAAGCCGGTGTGGACCGAAGCGGTGGCGCTGCGCAAGACCGAAGCCTCGAAAATCATGCACGACGCCATCCACTCCGGAAAGCAGGAGGAGATCCGCCTGCGCGCGGCGATGATGGCGGCGGTCGACGAGGGCGTGGGCATGCTGTTCGAGGCGCTGCAGGAAACCGGCGAACTCGACAACACGATCATTCTGTTCCTCGGCGACAACGGCTACTTCTTCGGCGAGCATGGCCTCGGGCCCGAGCGCCGTTTCCCCTACGAAGAGGGTATCCGTGCGCCGCTGATCGTGCGCTGGCCGAAGGGCATCAAGGCCGGCTCGCGCGTGCGCGACCTGGTGATCCTGCAGGACATCGCGCCGACGCTGATCGAGGCCGCCGGCGGCCAGCCCGGCAAACATGTCCAGGGCCGCTCGCTGTGGCCGCTGATCGCCGGGCGCCGCGGCGGCTGGCGCAAGTCGCTGCTCTGCGAGTATTGGGCGGAGAATGCCTATCCCTGGCTGGTCGGCATGAGCTACAAGGCAGTGCGCACCGACCGTTACAAGTACATCCACTGGGTCAACCGCGCGCGCAACGGCGAGCTCGATGAAATGTACGACCTGCAGAAGGATCCGTACGAACTGGTCAATATCGCGCACCGGCCGGCTGCGAAGCCGCTGCGCAACAAACTCAGCCGCGAGTTGCGCAAACTGGCCGCTGATGCGCTGGGTCTGTGACGGTTGCCGCGTGCAGGGGCGTCGGGTATCGTGAATCGGCAGGTCGCGGGGATTTCCCCGCGATCCATCCATACAAAACACCAGGAGGAGAACCCATGAACAAGTTGCTGCTGCTGATTGCCGCAAGCTTCGTTGCGGTGCCCGCCGTGCATGCTGCCGATGCCGCGTATCCGAACCGTCCGGTGCGGGTGATCGTGCCGTTCTCGCCGGGTGGCGCCACCGACATCGTCGCCCGCCTGGTGTCGCAGAAATTGAACGAGTTCTGGGGCCAGCCGGTGGTGGTGGACAACCGCGCCGGCGCCGGCGGCAACATCGGCGGCGAGCTGGCGGCCAAGGCGACCCCCGACGGCTACACGCTGTTCCTGACCTCGGGCTCCATCGTCACCGCCAACCAGCACATGTACGCGAAGATGCCGTTCAGCCCGGAGAAGGACCTGGTCGGCATCACCAACGTCGCCAGCGGCCCGCAGGCGGTCGTGGTCAATCCCAGCAATCCGGCGAAGACGCTGAAGGAGATGATCGCGCTGGCCAAGGCCAAGCCGAAGTCGATGACCTTCGGTTCCGCCGGCATCGGCACCCAGACCCACCTTGCCGCGGAAAACTTCATCTATACCGCCGGCATCGAGGTCACCCACATCCCGTACAAGGGCGAGGGCCCGGCGATCACCGACCTGATCGGCGGGCAGATCCAGTTTGTGACCCCGAATCTTTCCGCGGCGATCACCCACGTCAACTCCGGCAAGCTGCGCGCGCTGGCGGTGACCAGCAAGGAGCGCTCGCCGCAGTTGCCCAATGTGCCGGCGGTGGCGGAAACCCTGCCCGGCTTCGAGAACCTCGGCTGGTTCGGCTTCATGGTGCCCACCGGCACGCCGAAGGCGGTGATAGCCAAGGTGCACGCCGACACCGTCAAGGCGCTGCAGAGCCCGGACCTGCGCAAGCGGGTCACCGAGATCGGCATGGTCACCGTCGGCAATTCGCAGGAGGAGTTCTCGCGTGAACTGAAGTCGGAATCGGCGCGCTGGGCAAAGATCATCAAGGAACGCGGCCTGCAGGTGAAGTGAAAATCGAGGTGACCCGGCGGTCACTCCCGATCCAGCAACAATTCAAGCAAAGAGGGCGGAGCATTGAAGGTTGATCTGAAGCAGGTGGAAGAGGCGTGCAAGGAGCTGTATATCCGGGCATTAAAGATGCTGCCGCCCGACATCAAGCAGGGATTCCAGCGTCTCGACCAGGCCGAAACCAACGCCACCGGCAAGGCCATCCTCGGCACCATGATCCGCAATATCAGGGTTGCCGAGGACAACACCAACCTGCTGTGCCAGGACACCGGCATTCCGATCTACAACGTGGTCATCGGCAGCGGCGTCGAGGTCGACGGCCACGCGCTGAAGCAGGCCATCGTCGGCGGCTGCACCCGCGCCACGCAGGAGCACCCGCTGCGTTCCTCAGTGGTGCATCCGACCACGCGCAAGAACCTGCACACCTCGGGCGGCCGCCATGTACCGGTGATCAACATCGATTTCTCGGACAAGGCCGACACGCTGTCGATCGAGATGATCCCCAAGGGCTCGGGTTCGGAAAACAACTCCTGGCTGAAAATGGCGATTCCCGCCGACGGCATCGACGCGATCAAGACCTTTGTTGTCGACTGCGTTCTTGAGGCCGGCGGCAAGAGCTGCCCGCCGGTGATTGTCGGTGTCGGTGTCGGCGGCACGGCGGACCTCTGTGTGCATCTGTCCAAGGTCGCGGCGACACGGGCGCTGGGTACGCAATGCGAAGACCCCGAAGGCGCAAAACTCGAAGCCGAACTCTCCGCCGTGGTCAACCAACTGGGTGTCGGTGCCCAGGGGCTGGGCGGTGATTCGACCGCCTTTGCGGTGCATGTCGAGACCGCGGCCACCCACATCACGATGAACCCGGTTGCGGTGAACATGCAGTGCCATTCGGCGCGGCGTGCACGCGCGACGTTCACGCCGCAGGGCCTGAGTTACGGCTACTGAAATACGCACACGGACTTTACTGGTACTGAAATGGCCCATTACGAAATCCACATGCCGGCGAGCGAAGAGCAGATTCGCAAGCTGCGCGTCAACGACACTGTCACGCTGCACGACACGCTGTTCGGCATCCGAGATGCCACGCAGATCCACATGTTCGACCACGGCCGCAAGACGCGCTTCGACATGCGCGGCCACGCCGTGGTGCATACCGCCCCCAACGTTAAATGGGTCGGCGAAACCGTGGAGCATCCCTCCGGTTACGCGCCGATCTGCATAGGCACCACCACCAGCGCGCGCATGGAGCGCTTCACCCGGCCGCTGATGGAACAGTACGGCGTGCGCATCATCATCGGCAAGGGCGGCCTGTTCGCATCTTCAGCCCAGGCGTTCAAGGACATCGGCGGCGTCTATCTGGCGATCATTGGCGGCACCGCGGCGCTGGAGACCACCTGGATCGAGCAGATCGAGGAAGTCGATCTCGACGACCTCAACCCCGAGTCGCTGTGGAAATTCCGCATCAAGGGCTTCGGCCCGCTGCTGGTGGCGATGGACTCGCACGGCGGCAGCCTCTATACCGAGGTCAATGCTGCGGCAAAGGACAAACGTGCCGGCGTGCTGGCGGCGCTGGGTGTGAAAAGCTGAACCCATGAAAACCATCAAAACCGACATCCTGATTCTCGGCTCCGGCGGTGCCGGACTGTTCGCGGCGCTGCATGCGCACCAGCACAACCCGCAGCTTTCGATCACCGTTGCGGTTAAGGGCCTGCTCGGCAAGAGCGGCTGCACACGCATGGTGCAGGGCGGCTACAACGTCGCGCTGGCCGAGGGCGATTCCGTCGAGCGTCATTTCATGGACACCATCGAAGGCGGCAAGTGGCTGCCCGACCAGGACTTGGCATGGATGCTGGTCGAGACCGCGGTCGAGCGCATCCATGAGCTGGAGAACGAGCTCGGCTGCTTTTTTGACCGCAATCCCGACGGCACCATCCACCAGAAGGCCTTTGCCGGACAGACCTTCGACCGCACCGTACACAAGGGCGACCTGACCGGCATCGAAATCATCAACCGCCTCGCCGAGCAGGTGTGGGCGCGCGGTATCGACCGGCTCGAGGAGCATCGCGCGGTCGAGTTCATCAAGTCGAAAGACGGTTCGGCGATTTCCGGCGTGCTGATGATCGACATGCGCACGGGTGAATTCGTGTTCGTGCAGGCGCAGGCGGTGTTGCTCGCGACCGGCGGCGGCCCGACCATGTACAAGTACCACACCCCCTCCGGCGACAAGAGCTGCGACGGCATGGCGATGGCGCTGCGCTCCGGGCTGATGCTGCGCGACATGGAGATGGTTCAGTTCCATCCGACCGGCCTGATTGCCGGCACCGACACCCGTATCACCGGCACCATCATCGAGGAGGGGCTGCGCGGCGCCGGCGGCCATCTGCTCAATGGCGATGGCGAGCGTTTCATGCACAAGTACGATCCGCGTGACGAACGCGCGACGCGTGACATTGTCAGCCGCGGCATGTACGAGGAAATGCGCGCCGGGCGCGTCGGTCCGCGCGGCGGGCTGTACATCACCATGCGCCACCTCGACCCGGTGATGGTGCGCCGCGAGTTCAAGGGCATGGTCGAGCGCTGCGCCGATTGCGGCTTCGACCTCGTCGGCGGACTTGCCGACGTGGTGCCGACCGCGCACTACATGATGGGTGGCGTGGTGTTCAAGACCGATTGCACCACCGACCTGCCGGGGCTGTTTGTCGCCGGCGAGGATTCCGGCGGCGTACACGGTGCCAACCGCCTCGGCGGCAATGGCGTGGCCAATTCCACGGTGTTCGGCGGCATCGCCGGCGATGTGATGCCGGGCTGGGTGAAGGCCCATGGCGAATTCCGCGCCCCGGACCAGGCCGCGATCGACGCCGCGGTGGCGCGCTGCACGGCGCCGTTCACCCGCAGCGGCGGGGACCTGAACGAAATCCGCGAGGCCCTCTACAACGTGATGTGGGATGACGTCGGCATCATCCGCGATGCCGCATCGCTGGAGCGCGCCGACGGCCTGCTCAATGAACTTGATGCCCGGCTCGATGCCGTCGGCATTGATGGCGCGACGCGTGCCTTCAACCTGACCTGGCATGACTGGCTCAACCTGAAAAACCTGGTGCTGGTGTCGCAGTCGATCCGTTTTGCGGCGATGGCACGGGAGGATTCACGCGGCGCCCATTTCCGCGCCGACCATCCCGGCGTGCGCGACCTTGAAAATTCGCGCTACACCTGTGTCGGCTGGCAGGGTGGCCGTTTCAGCATCGAAACCCGGCCGGTTCGCTTCACCCGCGTCAAGCCCGGGCAGAGCCTGCTCCAGCCCGAGGCGGCAGCCAGCGCCTGAGGTTTGATTTTTCGCGCCGGGCAGGCCAGACTGCGCCTCCGCTGCAACAGACAACAATTAATTATCCGGAGGAACCGTCATGGTTAACCAGCCATCCCGCCTGCGTCATGCCCCGCGCCTGATCATTGCTGCCCTAGCTCTTGTCTTTGTTTCAGGTTCCGTCCTGGCCCAGGAATTCCCGCAGCGTTCGATCCGCATGGTTTTGCCCTTCCCGGCAGGTGGCGGCAGCGATCTGGTGGCGCGCATCATCGCACAGAAATATGCGCAGCAACTCGGCCAGCAGGTGGTGGTCGACAACCGCGCCGGTGCCAGCGGCAACATCGCCGCCGAGATCGTGGCCAAGGCGCCCGGCGACGGTTACACGGTGTTTTTCGCCAACTCCTCGATTTCGATCAGCCCGGCGATCTACAAAAAGCTGAACTATGATCCGGTGAAGGATTTTGCCGCGGTGTCGATGGCTTCGTCCTACCCCTTCGTGCTGGTGGCACACCCCGCGCTGCCGGTGAAAAGCGTGAAGGATCTGGTGGCGTTGGCCAAGGGCAAGAACTCGCTGGATTATTCCTCGGCCGGTACCGGCACCATGTCGCATATGGCCATGGAAATGCTGCGCGTCAAAACCGGTACGCGGATCAATCACCTGCCGTACAAGGGTGCGGCACCGGCAACGGTTGCCTTGCTTACCGGCGAGTCCCAGGTCGCCTTCGTGGTGATGCCGGTGGCGGCACCGCACATTGCCAACAACCGCCTGCGCGGGCTGGGTGTGGCTGACAAGGCGCGTTCCGCGGTGGCGCCGAATGTGCCGACAATGATCGAAGCCGGCGTGCCCGATCACGTGGCAGTGCAGTGGAACGGCCTGCTGGTGCCGTCAAAAACGCCCGCCCCAGTGCAGGACAAGCTGTACAAGGAGTGGGTGGCGGCGGTGAAATCCCCGGAAGTGGTGCAGCGCATCCGTGCCGAAGGCGCGGAACCCAGCGGCAACACGCCGGCGGAATTTTCGGCGTTTTTCCGTGCTGAGGCCGCGAAGTGGGCCGATGTCGCCAAAAAATCCGGCACTACAGTCGATTAAATCAGTGGATTGATTAAGAGATGGCCGCGCTGCCGATTGCCGACTGGACTGAGCTTGCGACACGTGCGCTGAAACGCGCCGGTGCCGGCAAGGGCATGGCCGAGGCCACCGCGCAGGCGCTGGTGGCCGCCGACTGTGAAGGGCTTTCCGGCCACGGCCTGTCGCGGGTTGCGCTGTATGCCCAGCATCTGCGTGAAGGCCGTGCCGACGGCAAGGCAAAACCAAAGCTGCTGCGCAAGATCGGTGCGACCTGCCTGATCGACGCCGGTGGCGGCCTTGCCTTTCCGGCGGCGGCGCTGGCGGTGAAGGAGGCGATCAAACGCGCGAAGCGTTACGGCGTGGCCTTTGCCGGCGTCACCAACAGCCACCACTTCGGCGCCGCGGCCTATCACCTCGCGCCGATTGCCGAGGCCGGCATGACCGGCATCGCACTGACCAACTCGCCGGCGGCGATCAATGCCTGGGGCGGCAGCAAGGCTTTTTTCGGTACCAATCCGGTGGCCGCGATTTTTCCGCGCAAGGGTAAACCGCCTATCGTCATCGACCTGTCGCTGACCGAGGTCACCCGCGGCAAGATCATGCTCTATGCCAAGGAAAACAAGCCGATTCCATTGGGCTGGGCGGTGGACCGTGACGGCAATCCCACCACCAGCGCGCAGGCCGCGCTGACCGGTAGCCTGACCGCGATCGGCGGCGTCAAGGGCACTGCACTGGCCCTGATGGTCGAGGCCCTGTGTGTGGCGCTGACCGGTGCTGCGCTGAGTGTTGAAAACGATTCGTACTTCGAACCCGGCAACAAGCCGCGCATTGGCCACGCGCTGATTGTCATTGACCCCGCGGCACTGGCCGGGGCCGATGTTTATGCCGCGCGTATCGAAGACCTGGTGTCCGGCATGCTCAAGGACGCCGGTGTGCGCCTGCCCGGTGCGCGCCGCCAGCAGGCCACCGCGCAGGCGCACAGCGCCGGCCTGCAGATTCCCGACGCCCTGCACCAGGAACTGCTGAAGCTGGCCGGACGGATGCGCGGCAAGAAATAAGTCCGCACGCAGATAATTTATAAGCCATTGTTTTTATTGAATATTTTATTGTGACGCCGATGCTGTCGCGGCGGCAAAACGATGGCTGACCGCGCGCTGCAATTACTGGGTGAGGTGTTCGGCCATGCCGCCTTCCGCGGCGCCCAGGCCGAGATCGTCGGCCATGTCGCCGGTGGCGGTGACGCGCTGGTGCTGATGCCCACCGGTGGCGGCAAATCACTGTGTTACCAGTTGCCGGCCCTGCTGCGCGAGGGCGCCGCGCTGGTGGTGTCACCGCTGATCGCGCTGATGCAGGACCAGGTCGCGGCGCTGACACAGCTCGGCGTACGCGCCGCCTTCCTCAACTCCACGCTCGACGGCCGCGAAATCAATGCCTGCGAGAAGGCGCTGCGTGCCGGTGAACTCGACCTGCTCTACGTCGCGCCGGAGCGGCTGATGATGCCGCGCATGCTCGAGCTTTTGGCTGAAACACGTATTGCGCTGTTCGCGATCGACGAGGCGCACTGCGTGTCGCAGTGGGGCCATGACTTCCGTCCTGAATATCTGCAGCTGTCCGTGCTGCATGAACGTTTTCCCGGCATCCCGCGCATCGCGCTGACCGCCACCGCCGATCCGCAGACCCGCGACGAGATCATCCGCCGCCTCGCGCTGGATGAAGCGCGGGTGTTCATCTCCAGCTTCGACCGCCCGAACATCCGCTACACCATCACCGACAAGCAGGATGCGCGCAACCAGCTGCTGCGCTTTATCCGCGACGAACATCCGGGTGAAGCCGGCATCGTCTACTGCCTGTCACGCAAAAAAGTCGATGAGACCGCGGCCTGGCTGGTGTCGCACGGCATCAACGCGCTGCCGTACCACGCCGGCATGGATGCGCCGTCGCGCGCCGCGCACCAGGGGCGCTTCCAGCGCGAGGATGCCATTGTCATCGTCGCCACCATCGCCTTCGGCATGGGCATCGACAAACCCGACGTGCGTTTTGTCGCCCACCTCGACCTGCCGAAAAGCATCGAGGCCTATTACCAGGAGACCGGGCGTGCCGGCCGCGACGGCCAGCCCGCCGATGCCTGGATGGCCTATGGCCTGGGCGACGTGGTGCAGCAGCGGCGGATGATTGACGAATCGCCGGGCAGCGAGGAATTCCGCCGCGTATCCACGGTCAAGCTCGATGCACTGCTCGGGCTGTGCGAAACCGCAGGTTGCCGCCGCGTGCGCCTGCTCGAATATTTCGGTGAAGCTGCCGCACCCTGCGGCAACTGCGACACCTGCCTCGAGCCGCCGCGCACCTGGGATGCCACCGAGGCGGCGCAGAAGGCGCTCTCCTGCATCTACCGCACCGGCCAGCGTTTCGGTGCGGTGCACCTGATCGACGTGCTGCGCGGCCGCGCCACCGAGCGTGTCGCGCAATGGGGCCATGACCGGTTGCCGGTATTCGGTATCGGCGCCGATCTCGACGAGGCGGCCTGGCGCAATGTGTTCCGCCAGCTGGTGGCGCTGGGTTATGCCGAACCCGACCACGCGGCTTACGGTGCGCTGCAGCTGACCGAGGCCAGCCGCGCCGTGCTCAAAGGTGAGCGGCGGGTGGCGATGCGCGAGCTGCAGCCGCGGAAGGCTGCGAAAAAAAGCCGCAGCGCCGCCAGCGCAGCGGTTTCCGCCGCCGATTCCGGATTACTCGAGCAATTGAAGGCCTGGCGGCTCGACCAGGCACGCACGCAGGCGGTGCCGGCCTACGTCATCCTGCATGACCGCACGCTGGCGGAAATCGCCAGCACGCGTCCGCAGGACATGACGGCGCTGTCGATGATCGGTGGCATCGGAGCCAAGAAACTCGAGCGTTACGGCAGCGCGCTGCTCGATCTGGTCCGCGGCTGAGCCGCAGGGCAAGCGGCTTGGTGCGCCGCACCAGCGTTGCCAGTGGCGCAAGGCGGCGCGGCAGGGTAACTTAACCGCCACCACAGATCACGACCACCTTCATTACAACAGCCACAGGGGGAGACATGAGGATAGCCGCCATCATCTGCGTGGCCGCCGCTTTTGCGTGCGCGCCGGCACTGGCCCAGAACCAGAATCAGAACGTCAGGATCACGCCGGTCGGCTCACACGCGGGCGAGCTGTGTGCGAACGACCGCGCGATCATTTTCGAGGATCCCACCGGCGTGCGTTTTCTTTATGATCCCGCGCACAACGTGACCGGTGGTGACGACCCGCGGCTGGGCAACATACACATGGTGCTGCTGTCGCACATGCACGGCGACCATGTCGGGGACCTCAAGCTGGTGGCGCCGGGTGCCGGCACCTGTGCCAATTCGCAGCGCGTACCCGCGCCGAACTCGACGACGGCCGAAGTGGTCGCCGCAAAAAACGCCGCGCTGGTGACAACCCGTGCGATGGCCGGTTTTGTGCACAACAAGGTGAATGTGATCCGCGGCGGTGGCAGCAAGCCGATGGACTTCTGCTCCACCCTGTCGGTCACCGTACCGGTGCAGGCGGCATGCAGCTCGCGTATCGACCTCGGCGGCGTGTTTCTCGCCAGGACCGAGGGTGCAACGCAGGGTGTGGAAATCACCATCGTCTATTCGGCCCACGTCAACAATGCGCCGCCGGCGCTGCTGACCAAGCCGCAGCAGGAACTGCTGCTCGCCGACGGCGCACAGCTCGAGTACGGCCCCGCGGTTGGCTTCGTGGTCAAGTTCAGCAACGGGCTGGTTGCCTACCTGTCGAGCGACACCGCGATCCATGCCGAAATGAAGACCATCATCAACGAGTACCACAAGGCGAGCCTTGCCGTGCTCAACCTCGGGCCGAACCCCGGCATCTTCATTTCCGGCGCGCACGCGATGAACGAACTGGTCAGGCCGGCGTCGGTGATTCTGACGCATGTCAACGAAGCCGCCACCGAAGGCGGCAGGCTGCGGCCGAACTCGATGACCGCGAGACTGGTCAAACAGCTCAAGGCGCCGGCTCATCCCGCGTTGAGCGAGCGCACCATGGAGTTCGACGGCAAGGGCCGTTGCGTCGCGGGCTGCTGATTCCGGCGCGGCCCCGGGTAAGCCCGGGAGGGCGTTGCCGTCAGGCGACGCCCTCGACGATGCGCAGGTCGCGCACCACGGCACCGCCCTCGAGTTCCTTCAGCGCTGCCTGATAGGCCGGCGTGTCGTGGGCTGACAGCGCCTGCGCCAGATTGTCGAACTCGATCACCACCACCCGTTGTTCAATGCCGGCCTCGTAAACTTTGGCTGCTATCCCGCGTACCAGGAAACGCCCGCCGTGTGCCTGCACCGCCGCCGGAGCCACGGCGGCATAACGCTTGAATGCTTCGCTGTCGCGGATTTCGCGGTAAGTCACCACCCAGTACGCCTTTGCCATGGCCTGCTCCCCAAGAGTCATGTTGTCGTGACGATGATACGCCGGTGAGGCTCATAATCCGGAACCTGCAATACATGCCACCGCTTCCGGGTGTATGTTGATGCACAAGCAGATTGCCCGAGGGGCAGCGCGGAGCGGACCAGCCGCCGGAGGAGAATACGCATGGCCATCACCATCTATCCGGTGACCCCGGATTTTGTCGCCGAAATCGGCGATGTCGATTTGTCGAAGCCGCTGTCGCGCGAAGACTTCGCCGCGATCCAGCAGGTATTCTGGAAATACGCCGTGCTGGTGTTTACGCAGCAGCAGCTCAGTACGGATCAGCAACTGGCGTTTTCCGAGGCCTGGGGCCCGGTGGAGAAGGAGCGCACACTGGATCCGAAGGCGACGCCCACGCGTTACAGCGGTGCCTTTGCCGACATTTCCAACCTCAATGCCAGCGGCGAAATCTGGGGCGAGGACAGCCGCCAGCGCATGTACAAGGCCGGCAACAAGCTGTGGCATACCGACAGTTCCTTCAAGCGCCTGCCCAGCCTGTGCTCGCTGCTCTATTCGGAAACCGTGGTGCCGGTCGGCGGCCACACCGAATTCGCCGACCAGCGCGCAGCCTACGACGCGCTGTCGCCGGCGATGAAGAAAAAACTGGAAGGCCTGGTCGCCGAACACTGGATCGCCACCTCGCGCCGGCGCAGCGGCTTTCATGATTTCAACGAAGATGAACAGAAGCGCCTGCCGCCGGTGCCGCAGATGCTGGTGCGGATGATTCCGCAGAACCGCCGCAAGTCGCTGTTTGTCGCCTCGCATGCCGGGCGCATCTGGGGGATGCCCGATGACGAAGGCCGTGCGCTGATCGATGAACTGATCGCGCATGTCACCCAGCGCCAGTTTGTCTACACCCACCGCTGGCGCCCCAACGAACTGGTGATGTGGGACAACCGCTGCACGATGCACCGCGGCACCGATTTTGATGACCTGCGCTGGAAGCGGGTGATGCGCCGGGTCACCGTCAGCGACATTGCCAATTCCTGCGAGCAGGCCGGAGTGCAGGCCCCCGCGCCGATGGAGCCGATGCCCGCCTGAACGGGCTTCCGGTTTTTTCCCGCCGCTAATCGAGGCGGATATTGGCTTCGCGGACGACCCGTCCCCAGCGCTCGATCTCGGCGCGGATGTAACTGGCGAACTGGTCCGGGCTGCCGCCCAGCGGTTCGATGCCTTCGGTGGCAAAACGCTTCAGCACATCCGGCTGCTGCAATATCCGGTTCAGTTCCGTATTCATCTTGATGACGATTTCGCGCGGCGTTTTGGCCGGCGCCAGCGGTCCGAACCAGGTGGTCGATTCGTAACCGGCGACACCGGCCTCGGTGATCGTCGGCAGGTCGGGCAGCACCTTCAGACGCTGCGTCGATGCGACCGCGATGCCGCGCATGCGTCCGGCCTGCACATGCGGCAGCAGCGGCGGCACGCCGGTGATGGTCAGCGAGGTTTCACCGGAGATCAGCGACACCGTCATCGGCCCGGTGCCGCGATAGGCGATGGGTGCGATGTCGACTTTCGCCAGCAGCTTGAAATATTCCACGGCCAGATGCGATGCGCTGCCGGCACCCGAAGATGCATAGTTCACCTGGCCGGGTCTTGCCTTGGCCAGCGTGATCAGGTCCTTGACCGTTCGCACCGGCAGCGAAGGGTGGGTGATCAGCATGTTCGGCACCATCGCGAACTGGATCACCGGCGCAAAATCACGCAACGGCTGGTAGGGCAGTTTCGGATACAGCGAAGGCCCGAAGCCGAAGGTGCCGACATGGCCGAAGATCAGCGTGTAGCCATCGGCCGGCGACTTGGCGACGTGGTCGACGCCGATGGTGCCGCCGGCGCCAGGACGGTTGTCGACCACCATCTGCTGGTTCCAGGCCTCGCCCAGTTTCTGGGCGAGGATGCGCGCGATGATGTCGGTGCTGCCGCCCGGCGCGAAAGGGACAACCAGACGCATCGCTTTCGCGGGGAAACCCTGTGCGGGATCGGACTGCGCGATGGTGGTGGCAGGTACTGACAGCAGGACGGCGGCAGTGCCGGCGACCAGGCGTCGGGCGGTGAACATGGATTCTCCTCGGTGAACGCGGCCGCGCGTGTTCAGGACTGGTGCTGGCCGTAGCCGTCAAAGGCCCGCGCCGGCATCAGCATGTCACGGTTGACCTCCGCAATGCTGTTGGCGCCGAGCATGCCCATGTCGCGGTCGATCTCGGCGCGCAGCAGGCCGATGGCGTGGTTGACCCCGGTCTCGCCGGCGATCGCCGCGGCGTAAAGCATCGGCCGGCCGACAAACACGAACTTCGCGCCCAGTGCCAGCGCCTTCAGTGCGTCGGTGCCGCGGCGTATGCCGCTGTCCATCAGCACCGGCATGCCGCCGGCCGCCTCGACGATGCCCGGCAGCACGCGCAGCGGCGAGGTCGCTGAGTCGAGCTGGCGGCCGCCGTGGTTGGAGACGATGATGCCGTCGGCGCCGTGCTCGCGCGCAATCACCGCATCGCGCTTGTCGAGTATGCCCTTGATCAGCAGCTTGCCTTTCCACAGGCGGCGCATCAGGTCGAAGTGCGTCCAGTTCAGATGGTCTCGGTTGGCGCGTCCGCGTACGGCGGTGCGTGACATCACCGGCGTGCGTGCGCCCATGTTCTCGAAATGCGGCATGCCGCGGGTGAAGTAGGTGCGCAGCGCGGTGCCGACCAGCCAGCGTGGATGTGCCAGGCACTGCAGCGCGAGGCGCAGGCCGGGACGCAGCGGCGCGTCGTAGCCGTTGCGCACATTGTTCTCGCGGTTGGCGCCGACGGGGATGTCCACCGTCAGCACCATCGTGTCGTAACCGGCTTTGGCGACGCGCTCGACCATGTCGCTGATCGCTTTTTCCTCGCCCGGCAGATAAGCCTGGAACCAGCTGTTGTTCGGACTTGCCGTACGGATTTCTTCCAGCCGGGTCAGCGACGCGCCGCTGAGGATCATCGGGATGTTGTTCGCCGCTGCGGCGCGTGCGAGTGCGAGGTCACCGTCGAAGCCGGCAAGCGAAGTGCCACCCATCGGGCAGATGCCGAAGGGAGAGTCGTAGCTGCGACCGAAAAGTTCGGTCTTCTGCGTACGCTGCGACACGCCGACCAGCATCCGCGGCACCAGTGCGATGTCGTCGAACACCGAGCGGTTCCAGTCCAGCGTGACGTTGCGCTCCACGCCGCCGGAGACGTAACCGAAGATCGGCCGCGGCAGGTAGCGCCGCGCCGGCGCCTCGAAATCCTCCAGCGCCAGCATCATGCGCAGATGCGGTGGAACCGAGGCGATGGCGAGCTGCGGCGTGCCGCGGTCGCCGGAGGACAGGGGGGCGGTGGTGGCCATGGATGAACCTTTGTTGTGGATTTTGTCGGGAGTGAATCCACCCAATGATAACTTTTCCGCTGCTGCGGCTCACCAGTCTGTCTGCAGAGTCCATTTTGTGTCATTGCTGCGCACAGCTTGGCTGCGGTGATAATGCCGGTTGAAACACATAGGGGAGAACTTGTGTCCGATCAGCTTGTGGTTGTCCGCGACGCGACCGTCGCGGACATGGCGCAGGTGCAGGCGATCTATGCCCACCATGTCATGCACGGCACCGCGTCCTTTGAGGAAGTGCCGCCGGATCTCGAGGAAATGCTGAAGCGGCGCGAGGCGGTGCTGGCTGCGGGGCTGCCTTATCTGGTGGCGGAGCATCAGGGCCGGGTCATCGGTTATGCCTATGCCGGGCGTTACCGGCCACGCAGTGCCTACCGTTACACCGCCGAGGATTCGATCTACCTCGATCCGGCGGCCACCGGGCGTGGTGCGGGACGGCTGCTGCTGGAGGCGGTGATCAGCCGTTGTGCCGCCGCCGGCTGCCGTGAGCTGGTCGCGATCATCGGTGACAGCGGCAATGCGGCCTCGATCGGCCTGCACCGCGCGCTGGGCTTTCGCGATGTTGGCGTGCTGCGCGACGTGGGCTTCAAGTTCGGCCGCTGGCTGGACAGCGTGATCATGCAGCTGCGGATCGGAGCCCGCTGAACATCAGAGTTTTTCGGCAGTCACGCGGCCCTGGGTGTTGACGTAAACGCGGTAGCGGTGGCCGTCGCTGCAGGCGACGAGGTAATCACGATCACCCTGCGTCGCCGCTGAAACCACCCGCGCGCAGGGCTGGCCGAGCAGTGCCAGCGAAGCGGCGAGATCCTTGTGCAGGGCGGGGCTTTCGGCGGCCGCGGTGATGCCGGGCAGCAGGGCCAGCAAATACGTCAGTGCGGTGATGCGCTTCATGGCGTGTTCCTGATGGGATTCTAGAGTTTCGCGAACTTCAGGGGATCAACCAGCACCGACCAGATGGCTTCGCGCGAATTGGCGATGGCCGTGGCCAGCGTGGGATCGCCTTCGCGCAACAGGCCCAGCACACGCTGGATCAGCTGCTCATAACTTTGCCGGAGCTGGGCGACAGTCGATCCGCCGCGGCCCTCGTGATGGTCGCGGAAGCGGTCGAGCAGGTCGTCCACCTGGTTCTTCAGCGTGAGTTTGGTGAAGGTGCCGATTGCCGGGGTGTCCTTGAGCCTTTGCTCCAGCGTGTCCAGGGCCAGCGGTGGCGGTGTGGCCGGCTTGGCTGGCGCAGCCGCAGGGGGCTTGGCAGCAGGCCGGGGCACGAGTTTGTCCGCCATGCGCAGTTCGAGTTTTTCTGCCGGCTTTCCCGCCGGCAGATCGGCGCGTGTGGCAGGTGGGGTAGCCGGTTTGGTCAGTGCAGGCGCGGGCTTCGGCGCCGCAGCGGTCACGGGAGAGGGAGGCGCCGCGGGTTCAACCGGCTCGGCCGCCAGTGGTGGTGGCGGCACGTCGATGCCGGATGGCACCGCACTGCAGGCCGTGATCAACAGCAGTGCTGCGATGCAGGCGGCGCTCAGCACGTTGTGCAGGGCTTGTATTGTCCGCATGATGATCGTCTTGCAGTAAAAGCCGGGAATGATGGTGGTTGGAGTGTAACCATGGCCACGGGTTCCCGCGGGCGATCCAGTATGATGCGCGCTGTCCATCGTACCGGTATGTCCTCATGGCGAATGCCCCCAGCGAACACGAATTCACCCTGCGCGACGAGCATGTTCGCCTGTGCGACCTGCTCAAGCTTGCCGGCATTGCCGAAAGCGGCGGCCAGGGCAAGCAACTCGCGGCCAGCGGCGCGGTCACCGTCGATGGTGTCGTCGAAATGCGCAAAACCGCAAAAATCCGCGCCGGCCAGCTGGTGGAATGCGGCGGCGTGAAAGTGCGCGTGCTCGCCGCACCCGGCGCCGCTCCGGTATCAGTGAAAAATGAGTGACGATCTTGCCGGCCGCATCGCCGAGCTTGAAATCAAGCTCAGTTTCAGCGAGGACCTGCTCGAAGAGTTGAACCGTACTGTCGCCCGCCAGCAACAGCAGATCGCCGATCTGGAACACCGCATGCGCGATTTGCGCCTGCAACTGCAGCGCAGCCTGCCTGCCGATCCGGCGTCACCGGCTGACGAAGTGCCCCCGCATTACTGAGAATCCGGAAGCCCGACATGATGAACCCACATCACCCTGATCGTCCGCCACTGCCACCGGCCGCTGCCGACACCCTAGGTTTTGTCGCCGGCCGACTGCCGCGCATCAAGGCGGCGATGAGTGATGAAGTGGCACGCGGCGCTTTGCCCGGCGCGGTGCTGATGATCGCGCGCGAAGGCCGGCTGGCGTACAGCGAAACCTTCGGCCATCTCGATCCGGCCGACGGCACTGTGATGCCTTCCGATGCGATGTTCAGCATTGCCTCGATGACCAAGCCCTTGGTCACCGTCGGCGCGCTGATGCTTTGCGAAGAGGGCCGACTCGCAGTGAACGAGCCGGTGCGCCGCTACCTGCCGCAGCTCAGGGACATGCGCGTCAATCCGCCGCAGTGCGAAGGCGCGGCGGGCGATCCGGTCGAGGCGCTGCGGCGCGAGATGACCATTGAGGATCTGATGCGCCATACCGCGGGCCTCAGTTATGGCCGCGGCGACAAGGCGCTGTATGCGCGCTATCCCTTTTCCTCGGATGTTGCTTCGACGCGCTGGAACGGCGGGGAGTTTCTTGAGGCCTTGTCGCGACTGCCGCTGCACTACCAGCCCGGTTCGAAATGGGAATACAGCCTTGGCCTCGATGTGCTGGGACTGGTGATTGAAGCCATCACCGGGCAGCGCCTGGCGGATTTTCTTGCGCAGCGCCTGTTCCGGCCGCTGGCGATGCGTGACACCACATTCACGGTGCCGCCGGACCAGGTCGGCCGCTATGCAAAAGCCCTGCCCCGCGATCCGGTCACCGGCGAGCCGCAGACCCTGCGTGACGGCACCACGCCGCACAAGTTTGATTGCGGCGGCGGCTGCGCGATATCGACGGCCGCGGATTACCTGCGTTTCGCGCAGATGCTGGCGAACGGCGGCGAACTCGAAGGCGTGCGCATCCTGTCGCGCAAGATGGTCGAGTACATGACCAGTGACCATCTCGGGCCGGAAGTTGATCTGTCGGCGCTGAACGATTACCCGAACATCCGTGGTTACGGTTTCGGCCTCGGTGTTGCGGTGCGGCGCAGCGCCGGCCGCGGCGGCATGCCGTCGAGCGCCGGGGAATTCCACTGGGCCGGCTCCACCGGCACCTATTTCTGGGTCGATCCGGCGGAGCGGCTGGTGGTGGTGTTCATGGCCCATGCCCCGGGCGCGATTCGCTATTACCACCGCCAGCTGCTGCATGCGCTGGTGGCCCAGGCCCTGCGCTGAGGCCCTGAAAAATCAAGGGCTTGGCGCTGAGGCCATCCCCGGCCTCATCGCTAACCCATTGTTTTAATTGAAGGTTGCCGCGTACGGTGCGATAATCCGGGTCATGAACGATTCGCAACCCCCATCGCCCCCGATTTCTCCGCGCCAGCGCATGCAGGAACTGCTGGCCATTCCCGACCGCAACCGCACCGATGCGGAGTGGGATGAGCTCAATGAACTGGAAATTGCCCTCGCTTCCGGCAACCGCTCGGGGGCGCCTGATCCCAACCAGCAGCGCCGCGGCATCGGTGTGATGCCCGGCCCGGGTGGCGGCCAGCAGAAAATGGGCAACAACCGTCCGCAGAACCAGAACAAGAACCAGGGCGGCGGCAAGAAATTCCACAAACGTCCCGGCAAGCGCCGTGGCGGTGGTGGTGGCAATGGCGGTAACGGTGGCAATGGCGGCGGCCAGCCGCCGCAATAAACCGCCCCGGATCCGCAAGCCGCGCCACGCGCGGCTTTTTTTTGCGTCCGCGATCACGCGACGCCAGACCATGAGGATGTTGCAGCGATGGCGATGAAAGCAGCTCAACTGTTCAAGCGTAATGCCGAGCGCCTGCTCGATGCCACGCGCAAGTCGGCACGCCACGGTGCACTGGCTGCTGCCGATGCGCCGGATCGCCGCGAGCAGCGGCGGATCGACCAGGCCGCGGGCCTGGTGCCCTTTGCCGTGAAACTGAATCGTGACCTGGTCGCGGAAATCCGCACCCATGCCGAAAAAAACGGCCAGACGCTCAACGATGCGGTGGCTGCGCTGTTGCGGCGCGGGCTCGGCGGTTAGAACTCTCGCTGACGCGCTTCAGTGATGGGGCGCGTGGTCCGCGGGCAGTTCCGCCAGCTCGATCAGGCAGTTTTCGGTGCCGGCCGGATCGAGAAAGGCGATGCGGCAGCCGGCATGGCCGATGCGCGGTACTTCGTCGAGCAGCGGAATGCCCTTGGCCTTGAGCTCGGCCAGCGCTTCATCAATGTTCTCCACTTCCAGGCAGACATGATTCAGTCCGCCCTTGCCCGCGGCGATCAGCTTTGCCTGCTTGCTGTCCGGGGTCAGGCCGGCGATCAGTTCGACCATGGAATCTCCGACCGGATACAGCGCCAGGCGGCGTGTCGCATTGTCTTCGGTGCCACCGAGCGGGATGCCGAAGCAGTCTTCCCACAGCCGGCGGCTGGCTTCGACATCGCGTACCACGATGCCGACATGTTCGATGCGTTTGACTTTCATGGCACTCCTCCAATGAATGTGCCCCGGCATCATGACGCCGCCGCGGCGCCGACTCAAGAGCCATGCCGGTGTAACATCGCGTTCCCGATCACCGGATCACAGATTGCAGGCCATGACTGACACGCCCCACCCGCCGCCGCAGTGGCGCTCCACCGTCCCGCTCTACATACACCTCGGGTTCACGCTCGATGCGCTTGATGACGGGCGTTCGCAGGTGCGGCTGGCTTTCCAGCCCCATCTCGGCAACAGCCGCGGCGAAGTGCATGGCGGTACCGTTGCGGCGATCATCGATGCCGCGATGTCGCAGGCCGTGCGTTCGCTGGTCGACCGCGAGATGGGCGTGGCGACGATGACGATGACGCTGAATTACCTGGCGCCGGCCAAGGGCGAGATCATCTGCAAGGGCAGCGTGGTCAAGCGCGGGCGCAGCGTGATGTTCACCGAGGCCGAGGTTTTCGGCGAGGATGGTGCACTGGCCTGCCGTGCCAGCGCCAATTACCGCATCCTGCCGAAGACGGTATACGACAAGAAACCGCAACCATGACGATGCAACCATTTGTACGGGGCGTTCCCCCGTTCGCGATGCTGATCGCCGCGCTGTTCACCGGTTCCGCGGCACTCGCCGCCACCAGCAAGGCCGCCGATCCCGCGCCGGGTTTCCCGAGCCGGCCGATCCGCATGATCGTGCCGTTTGCGCCGCAGGGGCCGAATGACCTGCTGGCGAGGATGGTCGGCGTCAAGCTCAGTGAAGCCTGGGGACAGCAGGTGGTGGTCGACAACCGGCCGGGTGCCGGCACCGTGATCGGCACCGAACTCGCGGTGCGCGCCCCGGCCGATGGCCACACGCTGCTGATGGTGTCGCTGAGCACCGCGGTGAATCCGGTGCTGCAGAAAAAACTGTCATTCAATACCGCGAAGGACCTGACGCCGCTGATCAACCTCGCGTTTTCGCCGAATCTGCTGGTGACGCATCCCGCGGTGCCGGCGAACAACATCGCGCAACTGCTGGCGTTGGCGAAGGCCAGGCCCGGCGCGGTGATCTTCGCCTCCGGCGGCACCGGCTCGACCACCCACCTCGCTGCTGAACTGCTGGCGCTGATGGGCGGCGTGAAAATGATCCATGTGCCGTACAAGGGCGCCAATCCCGCGACCATCGATCTGCTGGGCGGCCGCGTGAACTGGATGTTCGGCACCATCCTGCCGACACTGCCGCACGTGAAGGCGGGCAAGCTGCGCGCGCTGGGGGTCAGCTCGCCGAAGCGCACCGGCACGCTGCCCGAGGTGCCGGCGATCGCCGAAACCCTGCCGGGGTTCGAGGCGGTGTCGTTCTACGGCGTGGCGGCACCAACCGGCGTGCCGCGGCCGGTGATGGCCAAGCTCAATGCCGAGATGGCGCGCATTATCAATATGCCCGAGACCCGCGAGCAGTTGCGGCAGCAGGGCGCGGATGCCGTCGGCGACAGCCAGGCCGAGTTCACCGCCTTTTTCAACGTGCAGATGAGCAAGTGGGCCAAGGTCATCCGCGAGGCCGCGATTCAGGCTGAATGAGCAGTCCGAGTGACCATCGCAAAACCGCAACATTCATCGGAGATCATCGTTGTCATGAAAACCAAAACCTCGCTCCCGCGCCTGCTTGGCGCCACCCTGGCCGCCTGCGCGCTGGCCGCAGCCCCGGCGGTTTTTGCCCAGGCCACCCAGGCGTTTCCGTCGAAACCGATCCGCATCGTCGTGCCTGCCGCGCCCGGCGGCGGCACCGACATCCTGGCGCGGTTGCTGAGCCCCGAACTGAACAAGCAATTCGGCCAGCAGATCATCGTCGAGAACCGCGCCGGCGGCGCCACCATGATCGGCACCGAATTTGTCGCGCGCTCGGCGCCGGACGGCCACACCATGGTCATCGCCACCACGCCGCATGCGATCAACCCGACGCTGTACAAAAAAGTACCCTTCGATCCGGTGAAGGATTTCACGATGATCAGCCAGCTCGGCCTGACCACCACCGTGCTGGTGGTGCACCCGTCGCTGCCGGTGAAAAACGTCAAGGAGTTCATCGCGCTGGCCAAGTCCAAGCCGGGCCAGCTCACCGCCGGTACCGCTGCCGGCAATTCGGCCTATCTGGCCGTCGAGATGCTGAAGACCATGGCCGGGATCGATGCACTGAACATTCCGTACAAGGGCGCGGGCCAGGCACTGTCCGACCTCGTTGCCGGGCAGATCCAGTTCCAGGTCAATACGCTGCTGGCCGCCAAGCCCTTCATCGAGATGGGCCGGCTGCGCGCAATCGGCGTGTGCAGCGCGCAGCGTTCTGCCGCACTGCCCGGCGTGCAGGCGATCGGCGAAACGGTGAAGGGTTTCAACACCAGCGGCTGGTATGCGCTGCTCGGACCCGCCGGCATTCCGCGTGAAACCACGCTGCGCATCCACGATGGTTTTGCCAAGGCGCTGCGCACGCCGGAAATCACCAAGCGCCTGGCCGATCAGGGTGTTGAAGTGACCGCCGGCACGCCCGATGAGCTGTCGAAGATCATGCCGCTCGAGATCAAGAAGTGGGGCGAGGTGGTGAAATCCTCGGGCGCGACGCCCGGCTGATTTACGCTGCAGGCCACTGCCAGGACGGCGCGCCACATCGGCGCGCCGTTTTTATTTTCAGAAATCCCGGTATTTGTCATCCGCCAGCAGGCGGGTGATTTCTTCGCGCAGCGCGGCGGCATCAGCGGCGTTCAGCGGCTCGAGCTGGCCCATTTCGCGGCGGAAATCCTCGCGCGTGCCGCAGAAATCGAGCGAGTGCCCGTAGGGCTGGCGTTTTGCGTTGAGTGCGCGTCCGTAGATGTGCACATGCAGCTCGGCGCGCCAGTTGCCGTTGTCCTGGTAATTGATGCGGCCGATATCGATGCCGCTGCGGCCGAGCACGGTCTTCAGCGCCGTGCCGCCCACCATGGTCAGTTTCACCAGTTCGATCGCCTGCTCGCGCGTGAGCTGCGTGCGGTCTTCGACTGCAACCCTGGGATCGATGACGATATGGCCGCCGTCTTCGCGCGAGACATGCGGCTGGTCCAGCGTGCGCAGCACGAAATGCCGCGCCTCGTAGATGATGGCCACTTATTTTCTCAGCGGCGGCAGCGGCAGCGGGGTGCCCGGCGGCACCGGCGTGCGGTCAACGTTGAGGCACATCGACACCAGCACGTAGAAGCCGTTGACCGAAATCAGGTCGACCACGCCGCGTTCGCCGAAACGCGCCACGGCGCGTGCATACATCGCATCGCTGACGCCTTGCGAGGCCTGCAGCTCGGTAGAAAATTCGTAGACCAGTGTTTCGTCGGCATCCATGCCCTCGGGGCGGCGGCCCTGCGCGATGGCTTCGGCGATTTTCGGATCGAGCCCGCCTTCAAGCGCGAGCTTGTGGTGGGCCACCCATTCGTACTGCGAAGTCCAGTTGCGCGCAGTGACCAGGATCGCCAGTTCATTGAGCTTGCCCGACAGCGAGCTGCGGAAACGGATTTCCTCGCCCAGCTGCTGCACCAGGTTGCCGATGCCGGGACTGCGCAGCCAGACATTGAAGGGCCCGCCCAACGGTCCCGGCTTTGATGCGCCGGAGCTGGCGAGTTTGGCGCGCGGGCCGGACTTGATCGCATCCGACAGCGCCTGCTGTTCGGGCGTCAGCTGGTCGAGCGGGATCAGTTTGAAACGGCGGTTGTCAGTGTTGTCGCTCATGGCGGGTATAAAAATATTAAATAAAAACAATGGGTTATATGTAATCCGCAGGACTTGCGGCTCAGGTGAAATCGAGCCGTGCATCGCGCAGCACGCCATACAGCGGGATTGATTCGCGGCGCGCGATTTCCAGTGCCGGCAGCGCTTCGGCTTCGAGCACCGCGGCTTCGGCGCCGAGGGCATCGAACAGCGGGCCGGAGAGCACGAACTCTCCTGCGCGTGCGCGGTGCAGCAGGCGTTCGGCGATGCTGACGCTGTCGCCGATGATCATCGGCTGTGCGCCGCCGCAGATCACCGCATCACCGGCATGCAGGCCCATCGCCACCGCGGCACGGATGCCGAAGTCGCGCGCCCAGGCTTCCTCGATGGCGTCGAAGTCGCGCTGCAGTTCCTGCGCGGTCTGCAGTGCCTGCCGCGCGCGGCCTTCCCCGGCAAACGAGGCCATCAGCGTGTCGTTGAGGAGGCTGCGCACGGTGCCGCCGTTGCGGGTGACCACGGTGCGCGCGAGGTCGAAGAAAACGCCGGCCTGCTGCAGGACCACACCGGGCTCGAGCATTGCCGAGGTGCGGGTGAAGCCGCGGGTTTCGGCATAAAGAATCACCAGCGGCAGGCGCGCCGGTGCGGGCAGGTCGATCACGGAAGCGGTCATCGCTCGGTCTCCAGGGAAGGCGCGATCATTATAGTCGCCGCCTTTTTTGTTACGGCTTGTCGTTTTGTTGCCGTATTGATGATGCCTTGTTCAATCCTTCAGCGAATAGCCGATGCCCGGCGTCTCGGGTACATGGATCAGGCCATCGCGGAATTCGGCGTGGCTCGCGAAGCGGGTGCGCAGCACGGCATGTGCGCCGTGCACCTCGAGCATGCCGCCGTGATTGTGTCCGGCCATCGCCGGCAGGCTGGCCGCCTCGAAGCCGCCGGCGCCGGTGACCGGCGCGCCGTGTGCCTCGGCCATGGCCAGTACGCGCAGCATCGCGCTCAGGCCGCCGCAAAACGCGGCATTCGGCTGCAGGATGTCGAGCGCGCCCAGCGTCAGCGCATCGCGGAACCAGGTCATCGACTGGATCATCTGCCCGGAGGCGAGCGGCATCGCCACCGCGCGGCGCAGTTCGGCCAGCCCGGCGAGGTCGTTGCCGCGCAGCGGTTCCTCGAAAAACGTGATGTCGCAGTCGGCGACCAGCGTGGCGAGGCGTTTGGCTTCGGCGACACTGAACGCGCAGTTGGCGTCGAGCATCAGTGCGGCATTGCCGATCGCCTTGCGCACGGCGCGGATGCGTTGAACGTCTTCATCCAGGCTGCGTCCGGCACCGACGAGGATTTTCGCGCCGCGGTAACCCTGGGCCAGCGCCGTGGTGCAGGCCTCGATCAGTTCGGCTTCGCTGTACGCCGGCAGGCCGACCGTGGCATAGGCCGGTACCGCCTTGCGCGCGCCACCGATCAGTTTTGCCACCGGTTGCCCCAGTGTTTTGCCCCTGATGTCCCACAGCGCGAGGTCGAGTGCCGACATCGCCGAGACAAAGACGCCGGTCGATTGCCGCGGATTGAATTTTTTTGCCAGCGTCGCGGTCACCGCCTCGATGTCCAGCGGATCGAGACCGGCGATGGTTGTGGCGAAACCGTGTTCAAGCAGATGTACCACCTCGGCCGACAGAAAACGTCCGGTCACGCCATGGCCGGTCACGCCGTCGGCGGTGGTCACGGTGCAGCGGACGAAGGTCAGGCTTTCCTGGCCGGCGTAGGCGTCGGCGGCACGCACCGGTTTCAGATGTTCGGCGGCGGCGGTGATGCGGGTGATTGCCATGGGAGTCCCGGGCGATGGCCAAAGAGCGCCAGTGTAACCGCAGGCAGGTGGCGTGACCCGACGCCCAGGTGCCCGGGCCGCCCTGTCATCAAATACGGGTGGCGATGCCTTTATACTTCAAGCCATGCAGGGCTCACCGTGTACCGCGGTGTCGTCGATATGCCCGCACCACGGTGTCATGGGGAACCGGTTTGCTGAACAAAAATAACAGCGCGGCGGCCATTCAGGGCGTGCGCGCGCCCTGGCTGGAGCACCTGCCGGGTGATGCGCTGGGCGGGTTGATCGCGACGCTGATCGCCATACCTCACGCGATGGGCCTGGGCCTGCTCGGATTTGCCGTGCTCGGACCGGCCTGGGCCCCGGTGGGTGTGATCGCCGGCATGCTCAGCTGCATCGTCGGCTGTTTTGCCGCTGTCCTGATCTCCTCCGGCACCTGCCAGGTGATGGGCACCCGCACCTCGGTCACCGTGGTCTTTGCCGGCCTTCTCGCGGCGCTCGCCGCGCATCCCGCTTTGCAGGGTGCACAGGGGCCGGATGTGCCACGGGTGCTGACCCTGGCGTTCATCGCGGTGTTTCTGGCCGGACTGTTCCAGACCGCGTTCGGCGTGTTGCGCCTCGGCCGCGCGATCAAGTTTGTGCCCTATCCGGTGCTGGCAGGATTCATGAACGGCATTGCCCTGCTGATGATCGTCTCGCAGGTCGCGCCCGCGCTGGGCGTGGATGCAAACCGCGAGCTGTCGGCAATCTTCTCCGACCCCTCGCTGATCCGGCCCGGCAGCGTGCTGGTTGCCGCAGCCGTCATCGCCGGCGCCCTGCTTGCGCCGCGGATCACCCGCCGTTTGCCGGTGCTGCTTTGCGGCCTGCTGCTGGGTGTGCCGCTGCATTACCTGCTGGCGACGCTGCTCCCGGGGTCGGTCGGTCCCCTGGTCGGCACCCTGCCGCTGGCGGATTTTGCGCCCCGTGAACTGGTGTCGATGCTGCACCTTACCGTGCGTGATGATTTCATCGTCTGGCTGACCTTTCTGCTGCCCGGTGCACTGCTGCTCGCTGGTGTGGCCTCGCTGGACGGTTTGCTGGCCGCAGTGGTGACTGATCCTGTCACGCGCAGCCGCCACGACAGCGATCGCCTGCTCAAGGCGCAGGGGGCCGCGGCGGCGATGGCGGCGGCATTTGGCGCGATTCCGCCTGCGTCGAGCACCCATACCCGGGTGGCTGGTTACCTCAGCGGCGGCCGTACGCCGCGGTTCGCCCTGTTTCATGGGTTGTTCATGGTGCTGGCCCTGTTTGCGCTGGCACCGCTGATAGCCGGTGTGCCGGTGGCCGCCCTGGCCGGCGTGATCATCTACACTGCGATCACCCTCGTGGACCGCTGGAGTCGCGACCTGCTGCGGCGCCTGGGTGCCCGCGGCACTGATCGCCACGAAATCCTGTTCAATCTGGCGGTGGTGCTCAGCGTCACGCTGGCCATGCTGGTGTTCAACCTGATGACGGCGTTCGCGGTGGGCATCGCGGGGGCGGTATTCCTGCTGCTGGTCAAACTCAGCGGGTCGCCGGTGCGGCGCAGCCTGGACGGCAGCATCCGCGCCTCGCTGAAGCTGCGCAGTCCCGTCGAACGTGAAAGGCTGCGCCCGCTGGCGCATCAGATCCGGGTGTTCGAACTTGAAGGCGCGATTTTTTTCGGCACCGCCGACCGGCTGCAGACGGATGTCGAGCAATTGCCGCGCGACAGCCGCTATGTGATCCTCGATTTCCGCCGTGTCACCGAAATCGACGCCAGCGGCGCGAGGGCGCTGGAAACCCTCTGCCAGACGGTATCGGCGCGCGGCGCCCAGGTGCTGCTGAGCCATCTGCGCGAGGACGACGGTCATGGCAGCGCGCTGCGCGCTTTCGGCATTGCCGCGGTGGTTGACGGCCGCTTCTGGTTTCCCGACCTCGACCGCGCGCTGGAGTGGAGCGAAGACCGATTGCTCGAGCGCGAGCGTTACGAAGACCGCCCTGAACTGGTGCCGCGCGACATGGCCCTGTTTGCCGACATGGAGCCCGGTGAGATGGCGATGCTCGAAAGCGTGCTTGAGCGCCACGAACTGGCCCATGGCGATGTGCTGTTCCGTGAAGGTGATCCCGGTGACCGGCTGTACCTGATCGCGCGCGGATCGGTCAGCATCAAACTCAGCCTGGCCGATGAAAGCCGGGCACGGCGCCTGGCGACTTTCGAGGCCGGCGTGTTTTTCGGCGAGGCGGGGCTGATCGAGGGCGAGAAGCGCTCGGCCGATGCCTTCGCCAAAGGCGAACATGTGGTGCTGTATTCGCTGACGGCGCAGGCGTTGAACGAGGCGATTCGCAGCCATCCCGGACTTGGCGTCCGGTTCTACCGCAACCTGAGCCGCGAGATGGTTTCGCGTCTGCGTACCACCAGTGGGGCACTGCGCGCGCTGGAATAGTTTGGGGCCCGCATCTGCAGCATGCCGTCGACATGCGTTGCTGCGACACGCCGTGACCGATACACTGGCGCAGCGGGTTTGCCCCTGCCAAATTCTCAAAAGGATCCACCATGAAACTGGCGTTTATAGCAGTGTTGCTGGCAGCACCCTGGGCAGTGTTCGCGCAATCCGCAGCCCAGCCCTATCCGGTGAAGCCGGTTCGCATCGTGGTGACCGCGGCGCCGGGTGGTTCCGATGACTTCATGGGCCGCATCATCGCAAAACAGCTCACCGACGCCACCGGGCGCCAGTTCATCATCGAGAACCGGCCCGGCGGCGGCGCGGTGATCGGTCGCCAGTATGTCGCGCGCTCGGCGCCCGACGGCTACACGCTGATCATCGCCGGCAGCGCGATGGCGGCGCTGCCGACGCTGTATCCCAACGTCAAGCTCGATATCGTCCGCGACTTCACGCCGATCTCGCTTTTCGCGACCTATCCGCTGATGCTGGTCACGCACCCTACGGTGCCGGCAAAAACGGCGAAGGACATCATCGCGCTGGCGCGCAAGAATCCGGGCAAGCTGTCCTTCGGTTCCTCGGGCATCGGCCAGGGGCCGCATCTCGCTGCCGAACTGTTCAAGTCGCTGGCAAAGATCGACATGCTGCACGTCGCCTACAAGGGCAGCGGCCCCGGCTACACCGACCTGATGGCGGGGCGCATTGATCTTTCCTTCGGCGTCATCGCCGCTGCGATGCAGCATGTGAAGACCGGCAAGCTGCGCGCGCTGGGCGTGACCAGCGCCAAGCGCACCGCCGCTGCGATGCACATCCCGACCATCGCCGAGACCGGCTTGCCCGGTTACGACTTTCCATCGTGGATGGGCTTCTACGGCCCGGCCGGCCTGCCCGACAACGTGGTCAAACTGCTCAATGCCGAAGTGCGAAAGATGGTGACGCTGCCCGAGGTGCGCACGCCGATGCTCGATACCGGCCTCGATCCGCAGGCGAGCAGCCCCGAGGAATTGCGCGACATGCTGCGCGCGAACATCGACAAGCTCGGCCGCATCATCACCGAGCGCGGCATCAAGCTCGAGCAATGACCGTCCATTACCAGCCGTTTCCGGTCCACAGCCTCGAGGGTGATGCCCGCGACTGCGGCGTGCAGCACGGCGAACTTGCCGCCGACCGCGTGGCGAAGACCATCGAGTTCTATCTCGGCGTGTTCGGCCGCCATTCGAAGCTGAGTCTGGACCAGGTGCGGGAACGCGCGCGCGGGTATGCCGGGCAGATTGCGGCGATCGACAGTGCAATCATGGCCGAGATCGAAGGCATCGCCGCCGGCTCGAAGCAGATGCTGGAAGACATCGTTGCAGTGAATTGCCGCACCGAGCTGATGTACGGCGCCTCGCGCGGCAGCCGCGCCGCCACCGAATGCACCACCATCGTCGCGCTGCCCGAGGCCACCCGCGACCACGGTGTCATCGTCGGCAAGAACTGGGACTGGCGCAGCCCGGCGCTGCACAGCGTGGTGCTGTTGCGCATCCGCCAGAGTGCCAAGCCGGCGCTGTCGCTGATCGTCGAGGCCGGCATGGTCGGCCGCGACGGCTTCAACGAACACGGCATCGTGGTCTGCGGCAACATGCTGACCTCCAGCGAAGACACCGGGAAGGTCGGCGTGCCGATTCCGATCCTGCGCCGGCGCATCCTCAACTCCGAGCGTTTTTACGAGGCGATCGACACGCTGACGCGTTCACCGCGCGGCGCTTCCGGCAACTACCTTCTGGCGCATCGTGACGGCGTTGCCATCGATTTCGAGACCACGCCGGACAATGTCTATCCGGTCTATCCCGAGCGCGGCCTGCTCACCCATGCCAACCACTTCCAGCACCTTGCCGCGCAGGTGCAGGGGGTCGCCAAGTCGTACAACGGCGACAGCCTCTACCGCGATTTCCGCGCGCGCCAGCTGCTCGAGCCGAAGATTGGCACGATCACGGTCGAGGATGTGCAGGCGGTGCTGCGCGACGAGTTCGGCGCGCCGCGTTCGATCTGCCGCGCGCCGCATGAATACCAGGGCCAGGGCAGCAGCATGACCATCGCCTCCACCGTGTTCGACCTGAAGAACGCAGTGATGTGGGTTGCCGCCGGCCAGCCGACCCGCTCCGAATACCAGCCGGTACATCTGCCGGGGGCGGAAGTCCGCAAGGTTGCACGCGCAGTCTGAAGCAGCCCGGATTAAATCCGTCGAATCGGCGCGCCTGCCGGGCGCGGCATTGATTACAATCGGCGCCTTGTTTGCGGGCTGCAGCAAGGCTGCCTGCACAAAGTATCCATCGAGGAGAAGTTCATGAATGCATCAAAAATCCACGCGCTGTGCTGCGTGACCGCAATCGTCGCAGCCCTGCCGTCGGTGGCTGCCGCCGCCGAAGATCCCGCCAAGTATCCGAGCAAGGCCATCCGCTGGGTCGTGCCTTTTCCCCCGGGCGGCGGCAACGACACCATCGCGCGCCTGGTCGGCCAGCAGATGGCCGCTTCGCTGGGCCAGCAGGTGCTGATCGACAACCGTCCCGGCGCCGCCGGCGCGCTCGGTGCCCAGGTCGCCGCCACGGCGCCGGCCGACGGTTACACCATTTTCCTGGCCGGTGTCGGCAGCCACGGCCTGAATCCGAACCTGCGCAAGAAACTGCCCTACGACGCGGTCAAGGATTTCGACGCGATCAGCCTGATCGCCTCGGCACCGCTGCTGGTGGTGGTGCATCCCTCGCTGCCGGTGAAGTCGGTGAAGGAGCTGATCGCGCTGGCGAAGGCCAAACCCGGTGTCATCAACTACGCCTCCAACGGCACCGGCGGGTCCTCGCACATGGCGGTCGAGCTGTTCGACATGATTGCCGGCACCAAAATGACCCATGTGCCGTACAAGGGCCTCGCCCCGGCGCTGACCGACCTGATGTCGGGCGAGGTGCAGGTGATGTTCTCCAGCGCGGTGGCGATGCTGCCGCAGGTCAAGGCCGGACGCCTGCGCGCGGTGGCGATGACCGGTGCCAAACGTTCCGCGGCGATTCCCGACATTCCGACGGTGGCCGAAGCGGGGCTGAAGGGCTACGAGACCGGCTCCTGGTACGGTGCAGTGGCTCCGGCCGGCACGCCGAAATACGCGATCGACAAACTTGCCGCCGAAATCATCCGCATCACCAAATCGCCGGCAATCACCAACAAGCTGGTGGAGGAGGCGGTGATCCCGGTGGGCAGCACGCCGGCCGAGTTCGGCGCCTACATCAAGTCGGAAATCGCGCGTTGGGGCAAGGTCATCAAATCCGGCGGCATCAAGGTCGAATAGGTCCGATACGACGTATGGGCGGGCTCATCGCAGGCCTGCTCTGCGCCGCGCTGCTGGCAGGCCCGCCGGCGGTCGCGGCAGAACGGAGCGCAACCATGAACACCTGGTTCAGCACGCTGCAGCGTCCCGATTCGCCCAACCACTGGCTGGTGGCGCCGGCGGATTTTGTGGTGAAACCCGATGCCGTGGCGCCGGTGTTTGCGCTGCCGGCGGCAAAGCTGCGCGAATCTTTTGCCCTGATGCTGCGCGAACTGCCGCGGGTGACCATCGCCGAGGAGTCCGCCGACGGCCTGCACCTGGTGAACACCACCGCGATCTTCCGCTACCAGGATGACATCCGCGTGCAATTCATCGCACTGGCGCCGGAGAGTTCCACGCTGGCCATTTATTCGGCCTCGCGTGTCGGTTACTGGGACCTCGGCACCAACCGCCGCCGCGTCGAAGACTGGCTGGCGCGCCTGCAGCAGTCCGTGCAGCGCTGAGTCTGCCTGCGGGAACCCTGGTCCCCGCGCCCTGTCTATCGGCAGCGCCGCAACCGCGGCGATTTGGAGCTGCCGGCATGAAAATTTTCCTGTGGATCGTCATCGGCCTGATCGCGTTGCCGTGGACCGTCGCTGCGTTCATCGCGGCCCGACTTTCGCGCTGGATGGCGGAGGGCATGGCTAGTGGAAGCCTGGGCCGTGACAGTGCAGCATGGCCGCAACCGGAGTGGCTGCCGCCGTGGATTGATCCGGTGGCCATGCAACTGCTGCAGCAATGGCTGCTCGATGGCCTGCAAACGCTCGACGCCCTGCTGCCGCTGTTCGGTTCGCTGCTCGCCTGGATGGTGCCGCTGATCTGGCTGGGCTGGGGTTTCGGGATGGTGATGCTGATCGCCTGCGGCGCAATGCTGCACTGGCTGATCACGCGCAGCGAAGCGCGCAACCCCGTTCCTGCGAACTGAGCCCGCCGGCCGCGGCGTTAACTGAGCGTCGCCGCGATCTTGCGCAGCTGTTCCGGCGTGTGTTCGCCGGCCAGTGGTGTGCCCGGCATCAGGTGGCGGCCCATTGCCAGACCACCCACCAGCACCGGCTCATAGCCGGCATCACGCACCAGACGCGAAGTCACCGCGATTGCATCGGCGTCGTCGCCGGCAATCGGCATGCCGATACGCGGCCCGGCCGCCTGTGCGGCGGCCCCCATTTTTGCAAATCCGATGGCATTGAAGGCGCGCACGATGCGCGCGCCGGGCAGCAGTTCGGCACTGGCGAAGCCGGCGCCTTTCTCGCGCGCCCAGTTGGCGATCTCGCCGTCGCGGTTGGGAAAGGGGTTGCAGGTGTCGATCACGCGCTTGCCCTTGAGCAGCGCACCGAGGTCCTTGCCCAGCTGCGGCAGCGCGCCGTAGGGCACCGATACCAGCAGCACCTCGCCGAAGGCCGCGGCCTCGCGTGTCGTGCCGGCGCGGGCATTGGCGCCGACGCTCGCGGCGAGTTTGCGGTCCTGATCGATGTCGAGCGAGGAAAACATCACCGTGTGGCCGGCACGCGCCCAGGAGGTGCCGAGCTCCCCGCCGACACGGCCGGAGCCGATGATGCCGATGTTCAGCGGCGTCTGCGCGCGCGCCGGCAGCGCGGCGAGTGTGCCGATGGCGGCAGTGGTGATCAGGATGCGGCGGCGCTGCGGATTCGCTGTGGTTTTCATCGTCACGGGTTTCATGGTTTCTCCTTCAGCAGGGGTGCTGCGGTCAATCCATCTTGATGTTGGCTTCTTTCACCACGCGCGCCCATTTCACCAGCTCGCTGCGGATGTAACGGGCCAGCTCTTCCGGGCTGCCGCCTTCGGGTTCAATGCCGGACTTGACCAGAAAATCGCGATAGGCCGGATCGGCCAGCACCTTGCGGAATTCCTCATGGAGGCGGCTGATGATGGCCGGCGGCGTGCCGCGCGGTGCCAGCATCGCATACCACACGCCGGAGTCGTAGCCGGGCACGCCGGACTCGGCGATGGTCGGCAGCTGCGGCATGCTGCTGATGCGTTTGGTGGTGCTGACGCCAAGCGCGCGCAGGCGGCCGGATGCGACTTGGCCCGCCGAGGAGATCGGCGGCGTGAACAACAGCTGGGTCTGTCCGGCGGCGGTATCGACCAGCGCCTGGCCGCCGCCCTTGTACGGCACATGGCTGGTGCGGATGCCGGCCATCACGTTGAACAGTTCACTCGCCAGATGCCCGCCGGAGCCGTTGCCCGATGAGGCGTACAGCAGTTCACCCGGCCGCCGCTTGGCGATGGCAATGAGCTCGGCCGCGTTTTTCACCGGCAGCGAAGGGTGCGCCACCAGCAGATAGCCGCCGTTGGCGAACATCATGATCGGCTCAAAATCCTTCAGCGGGTCGTAGGGGATTTTCGGAAACAGCGCCGGATTCACCGCGAGCTGCGCGGTGAGTCCCATCACCACGGTATAGCCGTCGGGGGCCGCGCGCGCTGCGACCTCCATGCCGATGTTGCCGCCGGCGCCGCCGCGGTTGTCGATCAGCACCTGTTGGCCGATGTTCTCCGCCATCTTGCGCACGAAGGGTCGCGAGATGGTGTCGGTGCCGCCGCCGGGCGGGTAGGGCAGGATCAGCCGGATCGGTTTGGCTGGAAATGGCTGGGCCAGAGCCATGCCGCCCGTGGCTGCGAGCAGCGCTGCACCGAGGATGATCAGCAAGCCGTGCCTGTTCATGGTTGTTCTCCTTCCGGAGCATGGCGCAGCATGATTAACGGTGTGCCATGCCCGCTCCCGTTTGACGCGGTCGCTGCTCAGGGATAGGCGTTCTCGGGCCGGCCCGTGGTCAGGAAATGGTGATAGCTGTTGATGAAAAGATTCATGCGGTAGTAGTTGCGCACGTCACGGTATTGCGCGAACGGTGATGTCTTGAAAATCTCCTCGCGACTCATGCCACTGGCCACCGCCTCGCGCATGCCGCGGTCGAAATCCTCGAGCATTTTTGCCTGCCGCAGCACATCGGACTTGTTGCCGATGTCGCCGTGGCCGCCGAGATAAACATCCACGTCCATCGCGGCGAGCTTGTTCAGCAGGCTGACCCAGTTTGCCATTGACGGCGTAAATGAGGGGTTCGGCCAGCTGTTCTTCGAGAACGGGCCGCCGGCGAACAGCACGCGCTCCTTCGGAAAACGCACGAAGGTATCGCCCGGGTTCTGTCCCGCGCCGAGGTAGAGCAGTTCGACGCTGCGGCCACCGATATTCAGCGTCAGCGCCGAATCGAAGGTGATGTCAGGCATCACCAGCACCGCCTCCTTCGGGTCGAAGCCGCGCTGCTTGAAATAACCCTGCCGCCGCTTCTGTTCAAGGGGGTAGAGGGCCTGCATCATGCCCGCGGTGTCGCGGTGCGCGATCAGGGTCGCGCCTTCGCGCTTGAATACGCTGTTGCCGAAATAGTGGTCGCCATGAGCGTGGGTATTGATGACCCAGCGCACCGGTTTGTCAGTGGTCTTGCGGATTGCGGCGAGCAACTCCTCGGCGCGGCGCGGGTGCTGGCGGGTGTCGATCACCAGCACGCCGGCATCGGTTACCAGCCAGGCGTTGTTGGATTCTTCGTGGTGGTATTGGAAAAACAGTCCCGGCGCAACCTCGGTGACCTTGATCGGAATGTTCTTTTCCTCGATTTCGCCGGTGCCGCTGGCCTGCGCCAGTGCACCGCCGGCGATGGCCATCAGCATCGCGGCGCAAGCAGTCATCAGCAAGCGTTTCATCAGTATTTCCTCCCGTGGTTGGTGATCAGTGAAATCAGCGATCCCCGGACCGGTCAATGCTCATTCGCCCCGGCCCCATGCCGACGATCAGCAGCAACCCGCCGATGATGGCGATGTTCTTGAAAAAGTGATGAAACTGGTTGACGAACTGCGCTTCGGGGTAGGTCCAGAAGCTGTGGAACACCAGTGTCGCCGGGATCATGAACACGATCAGTGCCAGTGCCCCCCAGCGCGCTTTCCAGCCTGCCAGGAGCATCACGCCGCCTGCGAGCAGGATCGCGATTGCCGGCGGCAGCAGGATTTCCGGAATCGGCATCGCCTTTGATGCCATCAGTTTCAACGTCTTGTCAAAATGCAGCAGTTTGTCGATGCCGGACTGCAGGAACAGTCCCGCCAGGCAAAGGCGCCCCAGCAATATGCTCCAGGCTGCCGCCAGACCGCACAGTTTTTCCGTCATGGAGTGGCTCCGTTGTGTTGATGCCCTGATTTCCCCGGAACAGGATGCGCCTGCCAGTCATGATCAGGGCCTGAAGGCGGCCGGCGGATTGCCTGGGGCTGCATTATTGGGCTTTCCATGCGCTCTGACCACCCCATGATTGCCGCCGTCGCAGCGCGTTTCACTGACGGCTATGCACCCCAAGTCCTTGAGCGCTTGACGGGAAACGGTGGCAGCCGCGGTTGGTATGTGGCGCGTCAATCGACCTTGATGTTTGCCTGCTTGATCACAAGCGCCCATTTGGTGATTTCGCTGCGCAGGTATTTCGCCAGTTCCTCCGGCGTGCCGCCTTCGGGGTCAACACCGGCCTTGGTCAGGAATTCACGGATGCCGGGATCGGCGAGCACCTTGCGGAATTCCTCGTTGAGCCGCGCCACAATGGGCTGCGGCGTGCCGCGCGGAGCCAGCATCGCGTACCACACGCCGGCATCAAAGCCGGGCACGCCGGATTCCGAGGCGGTGGGTACATTGGGCATGCTGCTGACGCGTTTGGTGGTGCTCACGGCAATCGCGCGCAATCGCCCGGCCTGGATGTGGCCGCTGGAGGCGATCGGCGTCGCGAACAGCAGCTGTGCCTGGCCGGAGATGGTATCGACCAGCGCGGGGCCGCCGCCCTTGTACGGCACATGCACCAGCTTGATGCCAGTCATCGTGTTCAGCAGTTCGGTCGCGAGGTGCGCGCCGGAACCGTTGCCCGAGGAGGCGTAGAGGATTTCGCCCGGCCGCTTCCTGGCGATGGCGATCACTTCCTTCATTGTCTTCGCCGGAAACGAGGGATGCGCCACCAGCAGGTAGGCGCCGTTGGCGAGCAGCGTGATCGGTTCGTAGTCCTTCAGCGGATCGTAGGGCAGCTTTGCATACAGGCCGGGATTCACCGCAAGCTGCGCGGTGAGGCCCAGCACAAAGGTGTAGCCGTCGGGGGCGGCGCGCGCCGCGGCTTCCATGCCGATGTTGCCGCCGGCACCGCCGCGGTTGTCGACGATCACCTGCTGGCCGGTGTTCTCCGACATCTTGCGCGCGAAGGGCCGCGCGATGGTGTCGCTGCCGCCGCCCGGCGGGTAGGGCAGGATCAGCCGCAGCGGTTTTGCCGGAAAACTTTGCGCCTGCACCGCGGGGCTGGCCAGCGCCAGCAGGACAGCCCCGAAAATAATATATAAGACATTGTTTTTATTCATTTATTTTTCTCCTCCCGGGTATTCAACGGCGGCCCTGGTGGCTGCTGATGGCAAGCACGGCGCGTGCCCTGCTGCGGTTGCTCCAGGCATGGCGCACACCCTTCAGCAGCGCCACTTCGCCGGCCTTGAACGTGACTTCCTGCGTATCAAGCAGCAGCGTCAGTTCGCCTTCGAGCAGCACACAGTAATCAAAGGTCGCGGTCTGCTGCAAATAAGGATGTTTCGCGCCGTCATGCCAGGCCGAGGCGCCGGGTGACCCCATTGCCGCAAAAAACTTCCGTGCGTCATCGACCGTTGCCTTGCCCTGCCAGGTTGCGTCGGGCGGCAATATGTCCACTCTGAACACCGTGCCGCC
>JAIENU010000096.1 GCA_019751125.1 Burkholderiales bacterium
TCGGGCGGACCGAACTGCAGCGCGAATTTGGCCACCAGCGGCGCGAGGAAGGTGATCATCACCACCGCGAAGAAGGCACCAATGAAGGACGAGGTGAAAGCCGTGGTCAGTGCTTCGCCGGCACGGCCCTGCTGCGCCATCGGGTAACCGTCAAAGGTGGTCGCCACCGACCAGGGTTCTCCCGGAATGTTGAACAGGATCGAGGTGATTGCACCGCCGAACAGCGCACCCCAGTAGATGCAGGAGAGCATGATCACCGCCGAAGTCGGCGGCATGCTGAAGGTCAGCGGCAGCAGGATCGCGATGCCGTTGGCGCCGCCCAGCCCGGGCAGGACGCCGATCAGCACACCCAGCGTCACGCCGATCACCATCAGCAGGATGTTGAACGGCGTCAGCGCGACCGAAAAACCGTGAAACAGGGCGTTGATTTCTTCCAAAGTACCGGCTCCCTTGTCAGCTCATTTGTTTTTGCTGGTTTTTGTTCTTTGTTCGCGGCACAGCCCGCGAATTACGTTCCGCGCATCACAGCCCAATCAGGCTCAGCGGATTGAACTCACCCTTGAACAGAGGCACCTTGAACCACACCTCGAACATCGCATAGGTCAGTGCGCTGACCGCGACGCCAAGCACGACACCCTTGATCCAGCTGTATTTGCCCAGATAAACCATGAACAACGCGATATAGGCCGCGGAGGCGGCATAAATACCGATCAGCTGGATGCCGAGTACGTAGAACGCAGCGGGAATCAGCACCTGCATGATCTGGCGCAGCGCCCCCCACTCGACAAACAGCTTGTTGGCGGAACCGTCCTTGTTGCGCAGCACGCCGATCACGGTAAGCACGGTGCCGATGCAGATCAGCAAACCGATGTAGAACGGGAAATAGCCGGCCTCGGGGCCGTCGCCCCCCCATTTGGCGCCGAGCCGCACACTGTCATAGATCACCATGCCACCGATCAGCAACAGGAAGGCCGCTACGGTCAGTTCCGCGGCACGCATCGAGATGCCGCTCTGGGACTCGCCTGAGGAATTGTTTTCACTCATCTTTACAGTCTCGGATTACAAATAACGCAAGGGTAGCGCGCACGGTGGCGCGGACACCCCCTGCCGGGGATGCCGCGCCGCGCACGCTCAGGGTTTGGCGAGGAAGCCCGCTTCCTTCATCAGGTCTCGATGCAGGGACTCGGCCTTGCCCACCCAGTCGGCATAGGGCTTGCCGGTCAGGAAGGTCTGGTTGAACGCGCCGTCTTCCATGAATTTCTTCCACTCGGGAGTGGCTCGAACCTTGTTGAACAGGTCGACATAGAAGTTGACGGCTTCGGGCGGCACACCGGCCGGCATGAAGATGCCGCGCAGCATCACGTACTCAGTGGGCACGCCGGCTTCCTTGCAGGTCGGAATGTCATACCAGGACTGGGTGTCGGTCACCTTGGTCTTGTACGGCATGCGCTCGTCATCGAACACGCACAGCGCGCGCAGCTTGCCGGCGCGCCAGTGGGCCACGGCTTCGATCGGATTGTTGACGGTGGCATTGACATGTTTGCCGACCAGCTGGGTCGCCACCGCGCCGCCGCCCTTGAACGGGATGTAGGTGAACTTGACGCCGGCCGCTTTTTCAACCGCGACGGTCAGGATCTGGTCTTCCTGCTTGGCGCCGGTGCCGCCCATCTTGAAGGTATTGGGTGGCGCTTTTTTCACCGCCTCCAGGAATTCCTTGGCGTTCTTGTAAGGATCCTCGGCATTGACCCAGAGCACGAAGTTGTCGAGTGACAGCATCGCCACCGGAGTCATGTCTTTCCAGTTGAATGGCACGCCGGTCGCCATCGGCGTGGTGAACAGGTTGGACAGCGTGATGATGATCTTGTGCGGATCGCCTTTGGCTGCCTTGACCTCGAGGAAACCTTCGGCACCCGCGCCGCCGGACTTGTTCACCGGAATCAGCGCCTGCTTCATCAGGTTGTGCTTGGCAACAATGCCCTGGATCAGGCGCGCCATCTGGTCTGCACCGCCGCCGGTGCCGGCGGGAATCACGAATTCCACGGGTTTGGTGGGCTCCCAGGCTGCTGCTGGTGCCGCCATGGTGGCCGCGCACAGTGCAAGCACTGCGCCCGAAAACAATCGCTGAATCTTCATGACACTCCTCCTATCGATGTGTGACGACGGTGCCGGGATTTGCTCCGGTGGCTACCGGGCCCGACTTTTGTGATGCGTCTTTGACGCCATTCTTGAGCAACTGCGGCAGTGAAACAATTGACCGCAATCAAGAATCGAGTATATCCGCGGGGGGCGTTGCGCTGACATGGAACCTGAGGGCCGTGAAAAGAAACACTGCTCCGGCCGGGACACAGAGTTCAGGTAATGCCGGTCATGCCGCCTTGTATGAATAACAATGAAACAAAACCTGGGCCAATGAAATATCAATAAAATCAATTACTTATTATCAGTCCGGCACCATTATGATGCCGGACTGCGACACAGTTGCTCAACGAATCAGGGTGATCGGAACCTGGGTCAGGTGCAATACCTTGGTCGCCACCGAACCGAGCACGAGGCCGGAGACCGCGCCAAGGCCGCGGCTGCCCATCACGATGCGGTCACAGCGCTGCGATTTGACGAAAGCCGCAATCACATCGGCAGGGTCGCCAACACTGATGTGCGGCGTATACGGGATCTTCGCCGCATCCAGCTTCGCCTTCGCCGGGGCCAGCGCCTTCTCCCCTTCCTCCTTGTAGTACTGGTTCAGCGAGTCGGTGCTGATGAACATTTTCACGTTCACCCCGCCCATCGTCATCTGCGCATTGAGCAGGTGCAGTTCGATGGGCGCCTTGTAGAGCGCGCTTTCCTTGACCAGGAAATCGATCACGCGAGCCGAGTTCTCCGAACCATCCACTGCCACGAGTAACTTTGCCATTTTGTATGCTCCTTTAATCTTTTTTGGCTTGTGTGCTGTCAGCCAGATCGACTGGAGCAGCAGCTTCAGCCTCCTCTTGTGCGCCAGCGGGTTTTTTGCGTGCGGTCATGACCTTGCCAACGATCACCACCAGTGCGGCGCCAGCCACCGGCGCGGCGTACTTGAGCCACGGCGCATTGGCGACCATCCACTCCTTGACCACGACGTCATGCACGAACATGTCGCCGGCAATCCAGCCGAGCAGTGCCGCGCCACCAACCACGACGATCGGGAAACGGTCCATCAGCATCAACACCAGCTTGCTGCCGTAGACGATGATCGGCACGCTGACCAGCAGGCCGAAAACGACCAGACCGATGCTGTCCTTGGCTGCACCCGCGATCGCGATCACGTTATCGAGACTCATCACCGCATCAGCCACGATGATGGTCTTCACCGCACCGAAAAGATTGGTGCTGGCATCGATTTCATGGTCGCCGTCATCATGCGGCACCATCAGTTTCAGGCCGATCCAGAACAGCAGAACCGCACCGACGATTTTCAGGTAGGGGATCTGCAGCAGCTGCAGCGCGAAGAAAATCAGCACGACGCGCAGCGCGATCGCGCCGAACACGCCCCAGAAAATGGCGAGCTTGCGCTGCGCCTCGGGCAATCGCCGCGACGCCAGCGCGATCACCACTGCGTTGTCGCCGCCGAGCACAATGTCGATGGCGATGATCTGTACGACTGCGACCCAGAATGCTGGAGAGGTAATGTCCATGGTTGACTTCCGTTAAAAGCTTGGTGGTTCAGGGAAACGCCGTTGAGAGGGCGCAAAGAAAAAAACAGCGCAGGAGACAGTGTAAAGCAGCACTCCGGCAAACGCGAAACTGCTGGACGGCTTCAGATGCGGCGCACGGTGCATCAGGACACCACAGCAGGCACCGTCACCACCGGCAGGTGAATGACGGATGTTTTGTGTTTTTCGTGAGGCTCCCAGCCGAGCACGGCTAGCATCACGAAAAAACCGGCGACGTAGGCCACCGCGACATGCCAGCCGTGGCGCAGCCACAGCCCGACCGACCGGGCCTCCGGATACATGTTCGACAGCGCGACGCCGGCACTCGAGCCGAACCAGATCATCGACCCGCCAAAACCAACGGCGAAGGCCAGCACACCCCAATCATAGCCACCCTGCTTCAAAGCCAGTGCGGTCAGCGGAATGTTGTCGAACACCGACGAGATGAAGCCCAGGCCGAACGCCGACTCCCAGGATGCCGGCGGCAGCTTTTCCACCGGCATCATTGAGGCGCAGAGCACCAGCGAGAGCAGGAAGATGCTGCCCTTGGTCGCCTCGGGCACGAGGTCCCACTGCGGCCTGCGCCAGGGCACGCAGGCGAGGATCACCACCCATACCGCAACACCGATGAACGGGAAGGCATCGGACAGGTGATTGAATTTCAGGTTGATGGTGACGTTGGTGACAATGGCCGCGACCAGGATCAGGCCGACAATCGCCATCCGTGCCCAGTCCACCGGTGCGTGCTCGCTGACGTCACGGCTGATCGGCGCGTATTTGTGCTGCTGCAGCGCCGCCGGAATGCCGCAGACCACCAGCGCCACAGCCGCGGCGACATAGGCGTGCAGCACATCGAGGGGGCTGACACCGTCGAGCCACATCATCGTCGTTGTCGTGTCGCCGACCACACTGCCGGCGCCGCCGGCGTTTGAAGCCGCAACAATCCCGGCCAGGTAACCAATGTGCACCTTGCGCTTGAACAGCGTGGCTGCCAGCGTGCCACCGATCAGCGCGGCCGCAATGTTGTCGAGAAACCCTGACATCACCCAGACCATCACCAGCAGTGCGAACGCGCCCTTCCAGCCGTCGGGCAGGAAACGTGGAAGCACCAGCGGCAGGTGGCTGCGTTCGAAATGATTGGACAGGATCGCGAAACCGACCAGCAGGCACAGCAGGTTGGTGATGATCACCCATTCATGGGCCAGGTGCGCGAGCAGCCCGCCGATGCCGTCACCGGTCTTGAATCCGGTGAAACCGACCTTGTAGAGCGCGATGACCACCAATCCGGTCAGCGCCACACGCAGCGTGTGTTTGTGAAACAGCGCCACGCCGAGCAAGGTCAGGGCAAACAGGATGAAATCGAAGGGGATGCCAAACACGGCTGGCAGATCACCCGCGGCAACAGCCATGCCGGGATGAACAGCCAGCAGCAGGCCGGCCCAAATCATGCCCGCCGGCGCGCGTTGACGCGTCTGCCCCTCAAACAGTTTCATGCACCCCTCTCAAGTCGCCAGCGAGGACCGCGGGCCGGGTGCACCACTTGCAGGGGCGCATCTCAGCACGGCCTTCGCCTCAGAACAGCACGGCCCTGGGCCGTACCACAATTAATCCGGGCAAAGGTCTCGCCTGCAATGCTGAATTGCCGACAGGGCCGGGGTTGCGGAGCCAGCCGCTACCCGTGATGACGACCCTGCCGCAGCGACCCCCCTCTCGAATCGCCTTGGCTACTCCCCTTTGTGGCGCTGGAGTACTGAAACCGTCCCCAGCGCCGGTGGGTTCTACCATGCCCCTTCAAAACGCGTCAACACAAACTGCCGGCGGCGGGGCATGCCTTGCAATCAGAACAGCCCGACCACCTTGCCGTCGTCGGTCAGGTCGATCTTCTCCGAGGACGGCACCTTGGGCAATCCCGGCATGGTCATGATGTCGCCGCAGATCATCACGATGAACTCCGCGCCGGCGGCAAGCCGCACCTCGCGGATGTTGACCATGTGACCGCTCGGCGCACCACGCACGCTGGCGTCGGTCGAGAACGAGGACTGGGTCTTCGCAACGCACACCGGGTAGTGGCCGTAGCCGCCCTCCTGCAGCTCCTTGATGCGGTTGCGCACCTTGGAGTCAGCGGAAATGTCTGCGGCACCATAGACCTTGGTCGCAATCTTCTTCATTTTCTCCCACAGCGGATCGCTGTCTTCGTAGACGAAGGTCGGGCTCGACTTCTGCTCGCACATGTCGACGACGATCTTCGCCAGCTCGGCGGCACCCTTGCCGCCCTCGCCCCAGTGGTTGGCGACCACGACCTTGGCACCGAGCTTGGTGATGCGGTCGGTGAGCAGGTCCATTTCCGCCTTGGTATCGGCGGTGAAGCGGTTCACTGACACCACGCAGGGAATGCCGTAGACGTTCTTCACGTTGTTGACGTGGCGCTCGAGGTTAACCAGGCCTTTTTCCAGCGCGGCGAGATTTTCCTTGTTGAGGTCTTCCTTGCCGACACCGCCGTGGTGTTTCAACGCGCGCACGGTGGCAACAATCACCGCGGCATTGGGCTTCAGGCCCGCCTTGCGGCACTTGATGTCGAGGAATTTCTCGGCGCCGAGGTCGGCACCGAAGCCGGCTTCGGTCACCACGTAATCGACCAGTTTCATCGCCGCCTTGGTCGCGATCACCGAGTTGCAGCCGTGGGCGATGTTGGCGAAGGGACCGCCGTGGATGAACGCAGCGTTGTTTTCCAGCGTCTGCACCAGGTTCGGCGCCAGCTGGTCCTTCAGCAGCACGGTCATCGCGCCGTGGGCCTTGAGGTCACGCGCGCGTAGCGGCTTGTTGTCGCGGGTGTAACCGAAGACGATGTTGCCGAGGCGCTCTTTCAGGTCCTTCAGCGAGGTCGCGAGGCAGAAAATCGCCATCACTTCGGAGGCAACGACGATGTCGAAGCCGTCTTCGCGCGGGTAGCCGTTGGCGGTGCCGCCGAGGGACACGACGATGTCGCGCAGCGCGCGGTCGTTCATGTCCATCACCCGCTTCCAGGTGATGCGGCGCGGGTCGATGCCGAGCTCGTTGCCGTGCGAGATGTGGTTGTCGATCATCGCAGCGAGCAGGTTGTTTGCCAGTGCGATCGCGCCGAAGTCGCCGGTGAAGTGCAGATTGATGTCCTCCATCGGCACCACCTGGGCGTAACCGCCGCCGGCAGCACCACCCTTGACGCCGAACACCGGGCCCAGCGAAGGCTCGCGCAGGCAGATCATCGCCTTCTTGCCGATGTGGTTCAGCGCGTCGCCGAGGCCGACCGTGGTCGTGGTTTTGCCCTCGCCAGCGGGCGTCGGGTTGATCGCGGTGACCAGGATCAGCTTGCCGTCCTTCCTGTCCTTCAGGCTGTCGACATACTCGAGCGAAACCTTGGCCTTGTAGTGGCCGTAGGGCACAAGGTGTTCTTCCGGGATGCCCAGCTTTTGCGCGATCTTGTTGACGCGCTCCATTTTTGCCGCCTGGGCAATTTCGATGTCCGACAGTGCCATGTTGATTCCTCTCCTGAACAAAATAGTTATTGATGCCCGCTCCAGCGGGCGTTGTGTTTGTGCAGCCTTAAACCCTGGCCAGCTTATTTACTCAATGCAGCCAGCACCTGACCGCCGCCGTAACTCGAGCGCGGCGTCAGTTCACCACCCTTCATCACCTTGACCGCGCAGTACTTGAATTCCGGAATCTTGCCGAAGGGATCCAGCGCCGCGTTGGTCAGCATGTTGGCCGCCGCCTCGTAGAACGCGAACGGAATGAACACCGAGCCGCGCGGCGTACCGTCGTCAGCGCGGGCATGCAGCGAAATGATGCCGCGCCGCGATTCAACGGTAAGTACGTCGCCACCTTTCGCGCCCAACGCATCAAGATCCAGCGGGTGCATCGACACCGTGGGTTCGGGCTCGATCGCATCAAGCACGCCGGCACGGCGCGTCATCGACCCGGTGTGCCAGTGTTCCAGCTGGCGACCGGTGATCAGCACAAACGGGAATTCACGGTCAGGCCGCTCGTTGGCCGGGATGATGTCCGCCGGCACAAATTTCGCGCGCCCCGTAGGCGTTGGAAATTTATCAATAAAAACAATGGGTTGTCCCGGATCCCCTTCCTCAAGGCAGGGGTAGGTGACGCTGCTTTCGCGTTCGAGGCGCTCCCAGGTGATGCCGGCGATGGAGTTCATCGCGAGGCGCATCTCGTTGAACACATCCTTCGGCCCGCCGTAGTTCCAGTCGAGGTCCAGCCGGCGCGCGATCTCCTGGATGATCCACAGATCGGGCTTCGCTTCACCCGGCGCATCCACGGCCTTGCGGCCGAGCTGCACCATGCGGTCGGTGTTGGTGACGGTGCCGTCCTTTTCCGGCCACACGGTGGCGGGCAGGATCACGTCGGCGTGGTAGCAGGTTTCGGTCAGGAAGATTTCCTGCACCACCAGCCAGTCGAGTTTGGCCAGGGCCTCCCGCGCGTGATTGGCATCCGGATCCGACATCGCCGGATTTTCGCCCATCACATACATGCCGCGGATGTCACCGTCGAGGATCGCATGCACGATCTCGACCACGGTCAGGCCGGGTTTCGGATCGAGCTTGGTGTCCCACAGCTTCTCGAAACGCGCCAGCGCTTCGGGATTGTCGACCCGCTGATAATCCGGGAACACCATCGGAATCAGGCCGGAGTCGGACGCGCCCTGCACATTGTTCTGGCCGCGCAGCGGATGCAGGCCCGAGCCCGGCTTGCCGATCTGGCCGGTCATCAGGCACAACGCGATCAGGCAGCGCGCATTGTCGGTGCCGTGGATGTGCTGGGAAATACCCATGCCCCACAGGATCATCGAGGCCTTGGAGGTCGCGTAAAGCCGTGCAACCTCCTTGATGGTTTCGGCCGGAATGCCGCAGACCGGGGCCATTGCCTCGGGGCTGTAGCCCTCTACATTTTTCTTCAGGTCTTCGTAACCGATGGTGCGCGACTGGATGAAGGCCTCGTCCACCAGCCCCTCATGGACGATGACATGCATCATCGCATTGAGCAGCGCGACATCGGTGTCGGGCTTGAACTGCAGCGAATACGCGGCATGGCGCGACAGCTCATTGAGCCGCGGGTCGGCATAGACCAGCTTGGCGCCATTCTTGACTGCATTCTTGATCCAGGTTGCCGCCACCGGGTGGTTGGACAGCGGATTGGCGCCGATCAGGAAAATCACCTCGGCGCGCGCCACGTCGTTGACCTGGTTCGACACCGCGCCGGAACTCACCGCCTCCATCAGCGCGGCCACACTCGAGGCATGGCACAGGCGCGTGCAGTGGTCGACGTTGTTGGAGCCGAAACCGGTGCGCACCAGCTTCTGGAACAGGTAGGCCTCTTCGTTGCTGCCCTTGGCCGAACCGAATCCCGCCAGCGCCTTGTTGCCATGCCGGTCGCGGATGGTTTTCAGCTTGCCTGCCGCCAGGTCCAGCGCCTCGTCCCAGCTCGCTTCGCGGAAATGTTCCAGCACATTGGCCGGATCCATGACGAAGTCGGCATGCTTGGGTACGCCCGGCTTGCGGATCAGCGGCTTGGTCAGACGCTGCGGGTGGTGCGCATAATCAAACCCGTAACGGCCTTTCACGCACAACCGGCCATGGTTCGACGGGCCATCGCGGCCATCGACCGAAACAATCTTGTTGTCCTTGACGTTGTAGGTCAGCTGGCAGCCGACGCCGCAGTACGGGCATACCGAATGCACCTGCTTGTCCGGCTTGACCAGGCCGGCCTCGCGCGCCGGCATCAGCGCCCCGGTCGGGCAGGCCTGCACGCATTCGCCGCAGGCGACGCAGGTCGATTCGCCCATCGGGTCGCCGAGGTCGAACACGATGCTCGAATGGCTGCCGCGGAAGGCGTAACCGATGACGTCGTTGACCTGCTCTTCGCGGCAGGCACGTACGCAGCGCGTGCACTGGATGCAGGAGTCGAGGTTGACCGCGATGCCGTGGTGCGACAGATCCGCCGCCGGCTGGTGGCGCCGGGTGAAACGCGGCTTGCCGACCTGCAGCTTGCCGGCCCAGTGGTCGAGCTCGGAATTGCGGGTGTGGCGTTCCTCCGGCATGTCGGAGAGCAGCAGCTCCATCACCATCTTCTGCGAGGCCACCGCACGCGCGCTGTTGGTGGTGACTTCCATGCCGGCCACCGGATTGCGGCAGCAGGAAGCCGCGAGCACGCGCTCGCCCTTGACCTCGACCACGCAGGCGCGGCAGTTGCCGTCGGGTCGCATGCCTTCCTTGTAGCAAAGGTGCGGAATCTCGACGCCATGGCGCTTGGCGGCCTGGATGATGGTTTCACCGGCCTTGGCAACCACGCTGCTGCCGTTCAGCTTGAACTCGACCGGCATCGCCGACAGTTCGTCCTTGCTCATTGCGGTCATTGTTGTGCCTCCGGAGCGGCGGGACGGGCCCGCACTACTCGACTTCCTTGGGGAAATACTTCATCACCGTACGGATCGGGTTCGGCGCCGCCTGGCCAAGTCCGCAGATCGAGGCGTCGGCCATCGCACCTGACAGCTCCTCGAGCAGGCCGCGGTCCCACTGCTTTGCGTCCATCAGCTGCTGCGCCTTCGCCGTGCCGACGCGGCAGGGTGTGCACTGGCCGCAGGATTCCTCGGCGAAAAACTTCATCACATTGCTCGCCGCGCCGCGCGCGCTGTCACGATCCGAGAAAATGATCACCGCCGCCGAACCGATGAAACAGCCGTACGGATGCAATGTGTCGAAATCCAGCGGAATGTCACCCATCGTCGCCGGCAGGATGCCGCCCGAGGCGCCACCCGGCAGATAGCCGTAGAACCGGTGGCCGGGCAGCATGCCGCCGCAATACTCCTCGATCAGTTCCTTCACCGTGATGCCGGCTGGTGCGAGATGCACGCCGGGCTTGTTGACACGGCCCGACACCGAGAACGAACGCAGGCCCTTGCGGCCGTTGCGGCCATGGCCGGCGAACCACTCGGCGCCCTTCTGCACGATGTCGCGCACCCAGTACAGGGTTTCCATGTTGTGCTCGAGTGTCGGGTGACCGAACAGGCCGACCTGGGCCACATACGGCGGGCGCAGCCGCGGCATGCCGCGCTTGCCTTCGATCGATTCGATCATCGCGGATTCTTCGCCGCAGATGTACGCACCCGCGCCGCGGCGCAGGAAAATCGGTGGCAGCGGGCAGGGTGGATCGGCCTGCAGCGCCTTGATTTCCTTTTCAAGGATCGCGCGGATGCCGGCGTATTCGTCACGCAGATAGATATAGACCTCTGAAATCTGCGCCACCCAGGCCGCAACCACCACACCCTCGAGAAAACGGTGCGGATCACGCTCCAGGTAATAACGGTCCTTGAAAGTGCCCGGCTCGCCCTCGTCGATGTTGACCGCCATCAGCCGCGGGCCTTTTTCGCCGCGTACGATGCGCCACTTGCGGCCGGTCGGAAAACCCGCGCCGCCCAGGCCGCGCAGCCCGGAGTTTTCCATGGTCTTGATCAGCGACTCGGCGTCACGTGTGCCATTGAGGCATTCGATTGCGAGGTCGTAACCGCCGGTCTTGCGGTATTCGGTGTAATTCACGTATTTGCCGGTCGCGCAATGCGTTTTTTTCGCGGCAACCAGCGGCTTCACCTTGTCGACGCTGGCCTGCGCCACCGGGTTCTGCCCGACCACGGCCACCGGGGCCTGGTCGCAGCGGCCCACGCAGGGCGCGGGGATCACGCGCACGCCATCACCCAGCGCCTTCTTCAGGTCCTGGATCAGCACATTCGCGCCGGACAGTTCGCAGGACAGCGAATCGCAGACGCGCACGGTCAGCGCCGGCGGGGGAGTCTGCCCTTCCTTCACCACGTCGAAGTGGTGGTAAAAGGTTGCCACTTCATAGACTTCCGTCATCGCCAGCTTCATTTCACGCGCCAGCGCGACGATGTGCGCAGCCGGAATGTGGCCGTAACGGTCCTGGATCAGATGCAGGTTCTCGATCAGCAGGTCGCGGCGGCGGGGATCAATGCCGGTTTTGCGCTGCGCAGCCGCAAGCAGGGCCCGGACTTCACCCAGTGCTCCGGGCTCGACACTGCGGCCTTTCATGGCGCCGCGTGCACGCTTGCCGCGTTTAATGATGCCGCCTTCCAAAGTGACTCCTCCTGGGGCAATCACGGCCGGACCTTCTGGGCCCGGCCGCGTTGTTTACAGCGGTTTTACTTCAACACCGACTTGAGCAGCTTGCCCATCTCCGCCGGATTTTTCGTGGTACGGATGCCGCACTCTTCCATCACCGACAGTTTTTCATCGGCCGTGCCCTTGCCGCCGGAAATGATCGCGCCGGCGTGGCCCATGCGTTTGCCCGGGGGCGCGGTGACGCCGGCGATGAAGCCGACGACCGGTTTTTTCATGTTGGCCTTGATCCAGCGCGCGCACTCTTCCTCGTTCGAGCCGCCGATCTCGCCGACCATGATCACCGCCTCGGTCTGCGGGTCGTCGTTGAACATCTTCATCACGTCAATATGCTTCAGGCCGTTCACCGGGTCGCCGCCGATGCCGACGCAGGACGACTGGCCGAGCCCGAGCTCCATCAGCTGGCCGACCGCTTCATAGGTCAGCGTGCCGGAGCGCGACACCACGCCGATCGGGCCCTTCTTGTGGATGTGGCCGGGCATGATGCCGATCTTGATTTCGTCGGGCGTGATCACGCCGGGGCAGTTCGGCCCGATCAGGATGGTCTTGCTCTTGTTCTGCTCCATCTTGTATTTCAGGCGCACCATGTCACGCACCGGAATGCCTTCGGTGATGCAGATCACCAGATCCAGCTGCGCGTCCACGGCCTCCTCGATCGCCGCGGCGGCAAAGGGGGGCGGCACGTAGATCACCGACACGTTGGCGCCGGTCGAATCCTTCGCTTCACGCACCGAATTGAAAATCGGAATGCCTTCGTAGCTCTGGCCGCCTTTTTTCGGGGTGACGCCGGCGACGTAGCAGTTCTTGCCGTTGGCGTATTCCTTGCCGGTCTTGGTATGGAACATGCCGGTCTTGCCGGTGATGCCCTGGGTCATCACGCGGGAGTTCTTGTCGATCAGGATGGACATATCAGTTCTTTCCCTTCGCAGCCGCAACGACCTTCTGCGCGGCGTCTGCCATGTTGTTGCCGGAAATGATCGGCAGCCCCGACTCCGCGAGGATCTTCTTGCCGAGTTCGACGTTGGTGCCTTCAAGGCGCACCACCAGCGGCACGCTCAGGCTGACCTGGCGCGCAGCGGCGACCACGCCCTGCGCGATCACGTCGCATTTCATGATGCCGCCGAAGATGTTGACCAGGATCGCCTTCAGCTGCGGGTTGCGCAGCATGATCTTGAACGCTTCGGTGACCTTTTCCGCGGTGGCGCTGCCGCCGACGTCGAGGAAGTTGGCGGGTGCGCCGCCATAGAGCTTGATGATGTCCATCGACGCCATCGCGAGGCCGGCGCCGTTGACCAGGCAGCCGATGTTGCCGTCGAGCTGGATGTAGTTGAGGTCGTGTTTCGACGCCTCGACCTCGGCTGGATCCTCCTCGTCGAGGTCACGCAGCGCGACGATGTCGGGATGGCGGAACAGCGCGTTGTTGTCGAAGTCGATCTTCGCATCCAGCGCGATCACCTTGCCGTCGCCGGTCAGGATCATCGGGTTGATTTCGGCCAGCGACGCATCTGTATCATCGAAGGCCTTGTACAGCGCCTGCAGGATCGCCCGCGCCTGGGAAACGGATGCGTCGGGCACGCCGATCTTGCGCGCCACGTCATCGGCCTCGCCGTCAAGCAGGCCCTTGACCGGATCGATCACGACCTTGTGGATTTTTTCGGGGGTGTGCGCGGCGACTTCCTCAATGTCCATGCCGCCTTCACTGGATGCCATCAGCACCGCACGCTGGGTGCCACGATCAATCACAAGACCGACATACAGTTCCTTCTTGATGTCCGCGCCCTCCTCGATCAGCAGGCGCCGCACCTTCTGCCCCTCAGGACCGGTCTGGTGGGTTTTCAGCTGCATGCCGAGAATTGCCGAGGCATGGGTTTTGACTTCAGCCGCCGACTTCGCGACCTTGACGCCACCGCCCTTGCCGCGACCGCCAGCGTGGATCTGTGCCTTGACGACCCAGACGCTGCCGCCAAGTTTCTCCGCGGCCGCAACGGCTTCGTCCACCGTGAAACACGGTATGCCGCGCGGCGTGGTGACGCCGTATTTGCGCAGCAGCTCTTTCGCCTGATATTCGTGGATTTTCATGTGTTGTTCTGCGTGATTGACCCTGGTTGTGGAGGCAAGGCGTCACCGGGCCTGCGGGACGCCAATCTATTACAGCGAACTCCGCAGCGGCCTTGACCGCAGTCAATAAACTCACGATTGGATCCTGCTGAAACGCGAGTCGCGCGAGCGGACTGCTTTGATGCCTGCGGTCCGGATACGAAGGCCAGAAACAGGCATCTGAAGCAGGCCGGAAACAGGCAGACCGGAAACAGGGCTTGTGCCGCGCGGATGACAACTGTGCGATGGCGGCATACACCGCCGGAAATTACAGGTCAGGCTGCTGCAAATTGCTGTGCAGCAAGTATATCAAAGCCCCCCTCTGCCGCTCGGCCCGCCGCCACTCGCGGCGATGTTTTCGAGCGCAAGACCTTCCGTGCACGTAAACCTGGACGGTGCCAATCGGCCTGCAGTCCATTTCATTGACTGAAGCCTAGTCGATGATCTGTCGCCGCTGTTATGATGTTGCTTCGCAGCAAGCAAAGGTCTTTGGGCAAAAAAAAGCGCAACCCCGTGGGGTTGCGCTGAAGTTCCACCAAAGGAGGAGGTTTTGGAGGATGTGTGCCGATGTCTGTAGAAGACACCCAACACGGTTCCCATTCTGCCAGTACTCCCCGCCCAGTCAAGCAATTTTGCTGCTCCGCAAAATACATTTTATCGTGGCTGTATTGAGAAAAACTTAATCGAAGCCTTGGCCATGGCCGAACTGTGAACCAGTTCACACCACCAGACTCCACCAACCGGATTTGACCGCCGCAAATCCCTTTTTACGTGGTACATCAAGGGGGCTGATTCAGGCCAGAGCGGCCATGCAGCCCGCAACAAGCCCACCCGGAGGACAACTTGGCAAGCCAGAAGCTGATGTTTACCGGTGACGTCAACCTGATGAATGTCACCGATCCCTCGCGGCCTTTCGCCCGCGTCATTGATACCCTGCACAGCGCCGATCTGCTGTTCGGCAATCTTGAATGCTGCTTCTACCAGCCCGACGGCGCCCGCTCGCTGGGTGATGAAGGTTTTTACGCGGCGCCTGCCGCCGGCCGTGCACTGCAGCTCGCCGGTTATGCCGCGATCGGCAATGCCAACAACGTCAACTACGGTGATGCAGCGATCCGCTCATCTCTCGCCGAGCTGCGTGCGCTGGGCATACCGAGCACCGGCGCCGGACTGAACCGCAGCGAAGCACGCGCACCGGTGATCGTCGAGCGCAACGGTGTGCGTTACGGCTTCCTGCAACGCACTTCCGTTTACTGGCCGACCAACCATGAAGCCGGCGAACACAGCAGCGGCGTCGCCGCGCTGCGCGGCCACACCGCCTACCAGCTGCCGTTGCACAAGACCCGCGTCGAAATGCCGCCGGCAAACCGCCCCGGCGTACCGCCGATCATCGTCACCTGGACCGATGCGAAATACCTCGCTGAATACCTGGCGGAAATCCGCGCATTGCGCGAGAAGGTCGATGTGCTGGTGGCTTCACAGCACTGGGGCCTGCACGAGGAAGTGCTCGACTACATGCCCGAGATCGCGCACGCGGTGATTGATGCCGGCGCCGACGTGGTGATCGGCCACGGCCCGCACTACTCGCTGCCGGTTGAACTCTACAAGGGCAAGCCGGTGTTCTACGGCCTCGGCAGCTTTTCCTTCCACACCGGCCACGGCGGGCGCAAACACGGCGACTGGGTGGGCATGCTGGCGCGGGTGGAGATGGATGGCCGCACATGCAAACGCGCCGCTTTCGAATTCGTGCGCCACAACGACGCCAACGAAACGGTGATCTGCGACCTGACCCGGGAACAGGCCACACTGGAGGCCCTGCGCACACGCAGCGCCGCCTTCAGCACCACCATTGAATCCGAAGGCAACCAGGCGGTGCTGCGCGCGAAGTGAGCATCACCTCGCACATAAGCCATTGTTTTAATTAATAAAATTAAATTCCAGTATTGACAAAAAACAGGCCGCCCATCAGGCGGCCCTGTTTTTTGCAGCGGGGCAAATCAGGGGCCTTCGTCTGCCGGCGTGCGCAGCTTGCGTGCCGGATAGACCTTGGCCGGATGCTGCAGCAGCGCCGCCTCATCGACATCGACACCGAGGCCCGGCGCGGTGGGCAGCTCGATGTAGCCGTTTTTCGGCTTGAGCTGGTTCGGCGAAATCTTGTCGCAGAAATCGACGAAGGGCAGGAAGTACTCGGTGATGATGAAGTTGGGCATCGTCGCCGAGGCATGCACGGTGGAAGCCAGTGCCACCAGCGTCGAGTTGTAATTGTGCGGTGACACCGCGACCAGGAAGGGCTCGGCCATCGCCGCGATTTCCTTCAGCTCGAGGATGCCACCGACACAGGCGACATCGGGATTGAGGATGTCGGCGGAACGTTTTTCCAGCAGCGGACGGAAACCGGTCTTGGTATAGGTCGCCTCGCCGATCACCATCGGCACACCGATCTCGCGGCGGATCAGCGCCAGCTCGTCGGGGAATTCGGCCTGGCAGGATTCCTCCATCCAGTAGAGGTCAAACTCGGCCAGTTGTTTGTCGAGGCGAATGGCGTGCATCGGCGCCAGCCGGCGGTGCTGCTCGATCAGCAGGTCAATATCGGGACCCACCGCGTCGCGGATCGCCTTCACCACGCGTACCGCGCGCCGCTCGTGCTCCTTCGGAATCCAGGTGCGCCACGGCGCCGGCAGCGGATCGAACTTCATCGCAGTGAAGCCCTGCTTCACCACCTTCTCGGCGGCCCGCGCGTAATCGTCGGGCTCCTTCATGCCATAGCTCCAGCCGTTGGCATAAACACGGATCTTCTCGCGGTATTTGCCGCCGAGCAGGTTGTACACCGGCTGTTTGGTCGCCTTGCCGACGATGTCCCACATCGCCTGCTCGATGCCGCTCACCGCACAGAACAGCTCCACCGAGCCGCGGCGCGCCGCGTAATCGTCAAACGCGAATTGGGTGAAGTGCTTGATGTCGAAAGGGCTGCGGCCGACCATGTACGGCCCCAGCGCATTCAACTGCGCCATCACCGCGGTGTCGCGGTCGTACTGCGAATAGGCTTCGCCCCAGCCGTGGATGCCGGCATCGGTTTCGACCTTGACGAAGATCAGATTCTTGCGCCAGCCGGGATGAACGGCATAACTTTTGACTGCGGTGATTTTCATGGCTCCTCCGGAAATGTCCTTGTTGCAGAGCGCCCGAATCTAGCAGTTTGTTGGCGTTATCGAAATTAACGCTGCTTGCTGGAGCAGAAAATTTTTCGATGCTCACCCAAATCAAGGGCTTGCGCGCATCTGCGGCTGATACCTCCGTCCATCATGCGAGCGCACACTACACGCGCTCACATCACTCGCGGCGCGAGCTTCAGCAACTGCCCGATACGCTCCGAACTCTTGAGGCCGCTGCCGGTCAGCACCAGCACCGTGGTCTCGTCACTGCGGATCGCGCCGGAGGCCAGCCACTGCGTCAGCGCGGCAGCAGCCGAGGCACAGGTCGGCTCGACGTAAAAGCCCATGCGTGCCAGCGCGGCGAGCGCGGCAATGATTTCATCTTCACTGACCGCGGCAATCTCACCCCCGCTGCGGCGCACCGCCTGCACCACTTCGCGCAGGCGCGTCGGTTGCGAGGAAGCAATGCCTTCGGCCACGGTCGGCTTCACCTCCACCGGCACCGGCGCTTCGCCGCCGGATTTCCAGGTGGCGTAACAGGGCGCGCAGTTCGCCGCCTGCACGCCGAAGATGCGCGGGCGTTTTGTGATCTCGCCGTTGCGCAGCAGTTCATCGAAACCGCGGTCCAGGCCAAGCACATTGCTGCCGTAACCCAGCGGTGTCACCACATTGTCCGGCGCACGGAAACCGAGTTGCTCCCAAAGCTCATAGGCGAGCGTCTTCGTGCCCTCGACAAAAAACGGCTGCCAGTTGTGGCTGGCGTAAAAAATCTCGCTGCTCATCGCAAGCGCGGCGTCGGCGACATCCTGGCGCGAGCCGCGCACGGTCACCACGTCGGCGCCGCCGGCGGCAATCTGCGCGATCTTCGGGTACGAGGCGGTCTCCGGCACCAGGATGCGGCAGCGCATGCCCGCAGCGGCGGCATAGGACGACAGCGAAGCGCCGGCGTTGCCGGAAGAATCCTCCAGCACATGGTCGATGCCGCGGCTTTTCAGATAACTCACCATCACCGTCATGCCGCGGTCCTTGAACGAACCGGTGGGCATCATGAACTCGAGCTTGAAGTTCACTTGTGCCCCCTGCCAGGTGCGCTCAAGCAAGGGCGTACCACCCTCGCCCAGCGTCACCGCCTGGCGGTGATCAACGCCGATCGCCGCCGCGTAACGCCACAGCGAACGATCGGCGGTATTGATGGCATCGCGGCGCATGCCCGGTGCGGGCGACAGGTTGAGATAGGCGCCGCCATCACCACACCAGCGGGCGTGCTCGACAGAATAACGGGCCGCATTCGACGAATCTATATAATCCATTGATTTTATTGATTATTTTATTGATTTCCGCAGGAGCAGGGCAAAAAAACGGGCAGGCGCATCACGCGCCTGCCCGTTGATTTTATCGTGCAGCAGCAGCGTCCTGGCCGGAACCGGACGCTGCGGGACGATCAGCCGGCTTTCTTGGCTTTCTTTTTGGCCTTGGCTTTTTTCTTGCCTTCGCTCTTGGCCTTCTTCGGGGCATCAGCCTTGGCTTCCGGCGCCGGCTTCGCCATGTCAGCCTTGGCCGGAGCCGCGGGTTGCGCGGGCGTTGCGGGTTGTGCCGGCGTCGCAGGCGCGGCACCCTGGGCCAGCGCACTGCCGCTGACCGTTGCGAAGATTGCGGCAAACATCGCCGCCAACACCGTTGTCATCTGCTTGCTCATCCGGGTTTCCTCCTGATGTGGTTGTCTGCACCCCGGACCCGGGGCACCTGATTCCTTTAACGCGACGCCGCAACGGCGGTTGACCGCGGGGCCGGTGTTACCATCGCCGCCATCCACAGAGGGGAGAAAACACATGGATCTCGCGATCAAAGGCAAACGTGCGTTGATCACCGGCGGCTCGCGCGGCATCGGTTTTGGCGCGGCACAGGCACTCGCGGCCGAGGGCTGCCATCTGCATCTCGCGGCACGCAGCAGCGCCGACCTCGCCGCCGCCCGCGACAAACTGGCGGGCTACGGCGTTGAGGTGCACTGCCACGCCGCCGACCTGTCGGATGCGGCCAGGGCCGTGGCACTGGCGCGCGAATGCGGCAATGTCGACTTCCTGATCAACAACGCCGGCTCAATCCCGCAGGGCACGCTGGACAGCGTTGATGACACCACCTGGAAACGCGCCTGGGACCTCAAGGTCTTCGGCTTCATCGACATCACCCGCGAGATCTACGCCGGCATGCGCCAGCGCAAAAGCGGCGTGATCATCAATGTCATCGGCGCCGCCGGTGAACGGCCGGTGGCGAGCTATATCGCCGGCAGCATGGGCAATGCCGCACTGATGGCGATGACCCGCGCGCTGGGCGCGGAAAGCCCGGAATACGGCGTGCGCGTGGTCGGCATCAATCCCGGCGGCACCGCCACCGACCGCGCGGTGAAGCGGCTGCGCGAACGCGCCGAGAAGGAACTCGGCAACGCGGACCGCTGGCCCGAGTTTGTAAAAAAATCACCGTTCGGCCGGATGGCCACGGTGGAGGAACTGGGTTCGCTGACGGCCTTCCTGTGTTCGCCGCTGTCCGGTTATACCACCGGCACCATCATCACCGTCGATGGTGGCGCAAGCAGCCGCCGCGCCTGAAGCGTTTTATTTCGCCGCGGGTTTTACCACGGCATCCACGGCACGCAGCGCTTCGTCGTAGGCTTTTTCGGCGGCCTGCAGTTTTACACGGGCCGCAGCCTGCGCTTTTTCCGCGGCATCGAGATCACGCTTGCGCGCCGCGGCTTCCCTTTGCGCGGCGGCATGGGCCTCGCGCGTATTCAGCACTTCCTGTTCAGCCAGCTTTGCATCGTGGCGCGCCTGCTGCAACTGGCGGTGCGCGGCGCCGGCGCGGTACTGGCCCTGTTGCAGGGCCTGGCCGCGCTCCTCGACCGGTGCCGCTTCGGCGGCCGGCAGCAGCTGCACGCTGCCGCAAAGCAGCGCGCCGCCGATGCACCCGACTGCCGTGGCGAAACGCATCAGGGCAGCAGCACCGTCGAGCCGGTGGTCTTGCGCGACTCGAGGTCGCGGTGCGCCTGCGCCGCCTCGCGCAGCGGATAGCGCTGGTTGATGGTGATTTTTACCGCGCCTTTTTTCACCACCGCAAACAACTCGCGCGCGGCGGTGAGCAGGTCCTCGCGCTGGCTGGTGTAATTCACCAGCGTCGGCCTTGTCAGGAACAGCGACCCCTTCTGCGCGAGGATGCCGATGTTCACCGGCGGCACCGCGCCCGAGGCATTGCCGAAGCTGGCCATCAGGCCCAGCGGTGCAAGGCAGTCCAGCGACTCCATGAAGGTGTCCTTGCCGACGCCGTCATACACCACCGGCACGCCCTTGCCCTTGGTGATGGCCTTGACGCGCTCCGACAGTTTTTCGCGCGACATCACCACCACATGCTTGCAGCCGACTTTTTTCGCCAGCGCGACCTTTTCATCGCTGCCGACGGTGCCGATCACCGTGGCGCCGAGGTGTTTCGCCCACTGGCAGAGGATCTGGCCTACCCCGCCCGCCGCGGCATGGACAACGATGGTGTCGCCCTTTTTCACGCGGTAGGTGCGGCGGCACAGATACCAGGCGGTCATGCCCTTCAGCATCATCGCCGCCGCGGTTTCATCCTTGATGCCGGCGGGGATCTTCACCAGCCGGGCCACCGGACGGATCAGCACTTCGGCATAGGCGCCGATCGGCTGGGCGTAGGCCACGCGATCACCGACCTTGAACTCCTTGACCTTCGGACCCACCGCCTCGACCACGCCGGCGCCCTCGGAACCGAGGGTCAGCGGCAGCGGCATCGGATAGAGGCCCGAGCGATGATAGGTGTCGATGAAGTTCAGGCCGATCGCCGTGTTGCGCACCCGGACCTCGCCGGGTCCGGGTTCACCGACGGCAACTTCCTCCCAGCGCAGTTGCTCGGGGCCGCCGTTCTGGTGGATGCGTATCGCGTGGGGCATGGCTGTTGCTCCTCTCTGTGTGTGATGCAGCGCTGTTATTCAGCCTTGATGCCGGCGTCGCGGACGACTTTCGACCACTTCGCGGTTTCAGCGCGGATGAATTTGCCATAGGTGACGGAATTCATGAACAGCACCTCGGCGCCCTGGGAGTCGAATTTTTTCTGCATCTCGGGGTTGTCCACCACTTTTTTCACCGCGGCTTCCAGCGTGCGCACGATGGCCGGGCTCACACCGGCGGGCGCGAGAATGCCCCACCAGTTGTTGGCTTCGTAGCCGGGCACGGTTTCGGCAACCGTCGGGACGTTGGGGAAGGCGCTGTTGCGCTTGGCGCCGCCCACGGCGAGCAGGCGCAGGCGGTTGGCCTGCACATGCGGCACCAGTTGCAGGAACGAACCCATGGTGATCTGGGTGTTGCCTGCGATCACATCAATCATCGCCGGGCCACCGCCCTTGAACGGCACGTGGATCAGGTTGATGCCGGCCTGCAGGCGGAACAGTTCGGTGCTCAGATGCTGGAAGCTGCCGATGCCGGCGGTGGCATAGGTCAGCGAACCCGGCTTGGCCTTGGCCATGTCGATCAGCTCCTTGGTCGACTTCGCCGGCATTTTCGGGCTGACGGTCAGCGCGCTGGGGCCGGTGCCGATCAGCGCGATCGGCATGAAAGACTTGTCCGGGTCAAAACGCACCTGCGATTTGTAGATGGAAGGGTTGTAAGCGAATGCGACCGAGGCGATCAGCAGCGTGTGGCCGTCGGGCAGCGAATTGGCGGCGATTTCGGTGCCGATGATGCCGCCGGCCCCGCCGCGATTGTCGATCACCACCTGCTGGCCGAGCAGCGGCGCCATGTCATTGGCCACCAGGCGGCCGACGATGTCATTGCTGCCACCAGGCGGGAAGGGCACGATCACCCGCACCGGTTTGGTCGGCGCCCAGTTGGCCTGCGCCTGCGCAACCAGCGGCAGCGCCGCCGCCAGTGCCACCACGCCGGCCAGCGCCGGCTTCATCATGCGATTAAACATGTCGTATCCTCCAGAAAAATTTCAATAAAAACAATTGGTTAGTTGGTCAGAAACCAGCAAGCACAAACCATCACTTCGCCGCGTCACCAAGAGCCTTGCGCAACTCACCGGTGACACGGCCGGCCTCGGCGAGAATGAATGCGATTTCGCTGTTGGTGGTGATGAAACGGGCGCCGCTGCGGATGTACTCCATCTGCCGCGGCAGGTGGCGATCGCCACCGACACCGGCGATTTTCCCATGTCGCAGCGTGGTCGCGATCAACTTGTTGATGGCCGCAGCCGCCTCGGCATCGCCGAACTGCCCCGGTTTACCCATCGCGGTGAGCAGGTCATTGATGCCGATGTGGATCACATCAATGCCTTCGACAGCGGCAATGGCCTCGATGTTCGCAACACCGGCGGGTGTTTCGATCATGCAGGCCACCAGCGTGTTTTCCTGCAGCGCCGGCACCACCTCTGAAACCGGCAGCGTGCGGTAGTCGAACAGGGGGTAGCCGCCGACCACGGAACGGCGGCCGATCGGCGGATACTTGGCGCGCGACACGGCGCGGCGCGCCTCGTCGGCATTGTTGATGTCCGGAAACACGATGCCGGTGACGCCGTTGTCGAGCAGCACCGACACATCGGGGTCGTCGCAACTGCGCACCCGCACCAGCGGCGCAATGCCACAGCCCAGCGCAGCCTGCGCGATGTGGCCGATGGTCTCGAGGTTGAACAGCGAATGCTGGGCATCGACGAACAGGAAATCGTGGCCGCTGGTCTTGGCGATGCGCGCGATGTCGCCCGAACGCGCCAGGCGCACGTTCATGCCCAGCGCGACGCGGCCGGCACGCATCATGGTTTTCAGCGGATTCTCTGCGGTGACGGGCATCACGGCTCCTGGAGTGGTGCCGGACGGGGATGCGTCGCGGCGATGGCTGGTGGGTCGTGTTGGACTCGAACCAACGACCAAGGGATTATGAGTCCCCTGCTCTAACCGACTGAGCTAACGACCCGGCTGTGTTCCCGCAGCAGCGGGCAAGAACGCGATTTTATCACTGCGGGTCGTCGTGACCGGCTGTGCCGCGGGGCTCGGTCACCCAGGCGTCAATCAGCGTGTAACCCACCGCCAGCACCACCGGCCCGACAAAAATGCCGACCAGGCCGAAGGCAAACAGGCCGCCGATGACACCGGCAAAAATCAGCAGCAGCGGCAGGTCCGCGCCCTGGCGGATCAGGAAGGGCCGGATCACGTTGTCGATGGTGCCGACAAAAATCGTCCACACCAGCAGGAAAGTACCCCAGCCGGTGCTGTCGCTCCAGTACAGCCACACCACCGCCGGCGCCAGCACCAGCACCGGCCCGATCTGCGCGATGCACAGCATGAACATCACCGCGGTGAGCACCGTGGCGAAGGGAATGCCGGCCACCGCGAGGCCGATGCCGCCGAGCAGCGACTGCACCAGCGCGGTGACCACCACACCCAGCGCCACGCCGCGGATCGCCTGGCCGGCGAGTGTCACCGCGCCTTCACCGCGACCCGGCGCAAGCCGGGTGCCGAAGCGGCGCAGCCAGCGTGCCCAGGCCTCGCCGTCAGCATAAAGCACGGCAGCGAGCGCCACGGTGAGCAGGAACTGCATGAACACGACGCCGAAACTGCCGACCTCGGACAGGAACCATTTGGCAATCTGCCCGATATAGGGCTCGGCACGCAGGGCGAGGTCGCGCACCCCCTCGGCGGCGAGGGTGGTCCACAGATGCGCCGCCGCCTCACCGACCAACGGCAGTGCGCGCAGCCAGTCGGGCGGCGGCGGCAGCTGCAGGGTGGCGAGGCCCCTGGCCCAGTCAATGATCTCGTCGGCATGCCCGACCAGCGTGGTGATCGCCAGCGTCAGCGGCACCACGAACACCAGCAGCAGGGCCAGCGTCATCACCAGCACCGCCAGCGCGCGGCGATGCCACAAGCGGTTCTGCACACGCAGCATCAGCGGCCAGGTGGCAACGACGATCATCGCCGCCCAGATCAGCGGCGCGATGAACGGCCGCATGATCCACGCCGAGGACACAATCAGCGCGCCGATGAACAGCACCGAGAGGGTGATGCGGGCCAGTTCGTTGCGCTGCGTGGTCATTCGGGTCTCCGGATCCCTGCGGCGGGATATAGCCGCAGGGTTTGATTGTCCATGTTAACCGGCACGCCTCCAAGCACGGGCATCGCCGAACGCCGCGCCCTGCCACAGAAATGCGCCACGGCACTCCGTCCGGCGCCCGAAAAAAGAAAACGGCCCGGAGACCGGGCCGCAAGTGCAAGCAGCAGGGCTGCGGCCTGTGGCGGCCGATACCCCCGACTTTGTTGTCGTTGCTCAGCTCTCGTTGTCGAGGAAGCTGCGCAGCCGCTCGGAACGCGAGGGATGACGCAGTTTTCTCAGCGCCTTAGCCTCGATCTGGCGGATGCGCTCACGGGTGACATCGAACTGCTTGCCGACCTCCTCCAGCGTATGGTCGGTATTCATCTCGATGCCGAAACGCATGCGCAGCACCTTGGCTTCGCGCGGCGTCAGGGTATCGAGCACGTCGCCGGTGACGTCGCGCAGGCTGCCGTAAACCGCGGCATCGCTAGGCGCCATCGTCGACTGATCCTCGATGAAATCGCCGAGGTGGGAGTCGTCGTCGTCGCCGATCGGCGTCTCCATTGAAATCGGCTCTTTCGAGATCTTCAGGATCTTGCGGATTTTCTCTTCCGGCATTTCCATCTTCTCGGCCAGGGTCGCCGGATCCGGCTCGGAGCCGGTTTCCTGCAGGATCTGCCGCGAGATGCGGTTCATCTTGTTGATGGTCTCGATCATGTGCACCGGGATGCGGATGGTGCGCGCCTGGTCGGCGATCGAACGCGTGATCGCCTGGCGGATCCACCACGTCGCATAGGTCGAGAACTTGTAGCCGCGGCGGTATTCGAACTTGTCCACCGCCTTCATCAGGCCGATGTTGCCTTCCTGGATCAGGTCGAGGAACTGCAGGCCGCGGTTGGTGTACTTTTTCGCGATCGAGATCACCAGGCGCAGGTTGGCCTCGGTCATCTCGCGCTTGGCGCGGCGGGCACGGGCCTCGCCGGTGGTCATCTGGCGGTTGATTTCCTTCAGTTCCTTGATCGGAATGCCGATGCGGCCCTGCAGGTCAACCAGCTTCTGCTGCTGCTCGATCACCGCGGGCTCGAAACGCGACAGCGCCTCGCTCCACGGCTTGCCCGACTCGACCTCGCCGCGGATCCAGCGCGTGCTGGTTTCCTTGCCCGGGAATTCCTTGATGAAGTGCTGGCGCGGCATGCGCGCCTTGTCCACGCACAGCGCGAGGATGTTGCGCTCGTAGGTGCGCACTTCCTCGACCAGCTTGCGCACGCCGTCGCAGAGGTTCTCGATCTGCTTGGCGGAGAAGCGGATTTTCATCAGCTCCTCGGAAATCGCCTCGCGCGCCTGGATGTACGGGCGGCCGCGCGAGCCGTGCTTGGCCAACGCGCGCATCATTTTCTGGTAGTTGCTGCGGATGTCGGCGAAGTGCTTCAGCGAAGCCTCTTTCAGGCGCGCCAGGTCGGCCGCGGCCTGCGCAGCGCCGGCGGCACCGTCGTCATCTTCGTCTTCCTCGGCATCAACTTCCTCGGCTTCCTCGCCCTCGTCCTCGGCGACGTCCTCGACGATCGCTTCCTTCATCTCGAGGTCGGCCAGTCCGTCGACCACTTCTTCGACGCGGATTTCGTCCTTCTCGATCTTCTCGGCCAGCGTGAGGATTTCGGCGATGGTCGTCGGGCAGGCCGAGATCGCCAGAATCATGTGGCGCAGGCCGTCCTCGATTCGTTTGGCGATCTCGATTTCGCCTTCGCGGGTCAGCAGCTCGACCGAGCCCATCTCGCGCATGTACATGCGCACCGGGTCGGTGGTGCGGCCGAATTCGGAATCCACAGTGGACAGCGCGGCTTCGGCTTCCTCGACCGCGTCCTCGTCGGCGACGGCCGGAGTGGCTTCCGACATGAGCAGTGTTTCGGCGTCCGGCGCCTCGTCATACACCTGGATGCCCATGTCGTTGATCATGCCGATGATGTTCTCGATGGCTTCGGCATCGAGCATGTCATCCGGCAGGTGGTCGTTGATCTCGGCGTAGGTCAGGTAGCCGCGCTCCTTGCCGAGCACGATCAGGTTTTTCAGGCGGATGCGGCGCGCTTCGGCGTCGGCAGGCGACATTTCCTTGCGCTCGAACTCCTTGACCAGTGCGCGTTCGCGTGCAGTCAGGCCACGGGTCGGACGCTTGCCGCCGGCGAGCTTGGCGGCGGGGGCTGCGGCCTGCGGGGCCGCCTGGCCGGGGGCCTGGGCCTGCGCGGCCTTGGCCAGTACCTGCTTGGCGACTGCGGCCTTGATGTTGGCGAGACGCAATTCCTTGCTGCTGTCCTTGCCGCCGTCCTTGCTGCCGCGCGGTGCCGCCTTGGCGGGTTTGGCTGCAGGCTTAGCCACCACCTTGGGCTGCTTCTGCGCGGCCTTGGGCTGGGCTTTTACCGGCGCCTTGGCAACGACGCGCTTGGCCGGGGCCTTGGCCAGCGGCCGCTTGGCCACCGGCTTTTTCGCGAGCTTGGTTTTCGCCGCGGGTTTGGCCGCGGCCTTGGGCTTGGCCTTCGCGGATTTCACCGCAGCCTGCTTCGCCTTGACCTTGGTCTTTTCAGCCTTGGCTTTCAGGCTTTTGACCTTCGCGTTTTTTGCCTTGGATTGCGCTGCTTTGGATGGCTTGGCCATGGACATAGGCTCCGCGGGGCAGGAATAAAGAAAAGCCTGACATTATATAGCATTACGCCGGTTCGCGCAGCACCATCACTCAACACCAACCCTTTGTTTACATTGGACTTTTCGGCACAACCCCGAGGCAAAACTAGGGCGTCGCTGAAGTCTGGGCCGCGCGGAATTTTGCGATGCGTGTCCGCAGCTGATTCCAGGACGCCTCCAGCTCGGCTTTGCGCTCTGCAGCCGTATGCAACTCATCCTGCAGCCGGAGCACGCGAATCTCGGCCTGTCTGAGCGCCTCTTCCAGATCAGTACCACGGAAACTTTCACCGAGATTCAGCGGACCTGCAGCAGTCGACAGGTGCCGCATCACTGCATCCAGCACCTGCCACGCGGCGGCATCCAGCTCCGGCAACCTCAGCCTGATCCCCTCGGCCAATTCGGACTGGTCAATCACCGCCACATGCTCCGGGTCGCAGACAATCAGATCCAGCATCCGCCGCAGGATTGACGGCGTCACCGGCGCGGCGCGGCGCGGTGACGGTGAACTGTTTGCGACCGCCGCACTCCTGATTTCGAACTGCGCATCCAGCTGCTGCGGCTGGATGCCGGCAATCTGCGCCAGCTCCTTGCGGATCAGCAGCGACAGCATCGGTGCGGCAATCTGCTTCACCAGCGGCTTGGCCTGCTGCAGCAGTTTGGCCTGGCCCTCGGGCGTATGCACGTCAACCTGGCGGCGCAGCTCCTCAATCAGGAAACGCGACAGCGGCATCGCCTGCGCGAGCAGCGCCTCAAAGGCGTCCTTGCCATGCTGGCGCACGTAGGTGTCGGGATCCTCGCCATCGGGCAGGAACAGGAAACGCAGCTGCTTGCCGTCGGACAACTGGGCGAGGCTGTTTTCCAGCGCGCGCCATGCAGCGCGGCGGCCGGCGGCGTCGCCATCGAAGCAATAGACCACTTCCTCGGTCTGGCGCAGCAGCTTCTGCACATGGATGGGCGTGGTCGCGGTGCCGAGTGTGGCCACCGCGTACTCAACGCCCATCTGCGCCAGCGCCACCACGTCCATGTAACCCTCGACGACGATGACACGTCCAGCGTCGCGAATCGCGCGCCGCGCCTGGAACAGGCCGTAGAGTTCGCGCCCTTTTTCGAACACCGGCGTTTCCGGCGAATTCAGGTATTTCGGCTCACCTTCGCCGAGCACGCGCCCGCCGAAACCGATGATGTGGCCGCGCACATCGACGATCGGAAACATGATGCGGTCGCGGAACACATCGTAGCGGCGCCCCTCGTCGTTCTGCTTTACCAGTCCGGCGGTATTGAGCCTCTTGTCGGCATAGTCGGGAAATACCTGCTGCAGCCCCTGCCAGGCATCGGGCGCATAACCGATGCCGAATTTTTTGGCGATCTCGCCGGAGAGGCCGCGCTTTTTCAGGTATTCGATGGCACGCGGCGAATCCTTCAGCTGGTTGCGGTAGAACTGCGCGGCGGTGAGCAGGGCGCCGTAGAGATCGGGGCCCTCTTCCGCGCGGCGTTGTGCTTCAGCCGAACGCGGCGCCTCTGGCACCTGCATGCCGACGCTCTGCGCGAGGTCTTTCACCGCATCGACAAAACCCAGGCCGCCGTACTCCATCATGAAACCGATGGCGGTGCCGTGGGCGCCACAGCCGAAGCAGTGATAAAACTGCTTGGTCGGGCTGACCGTGAATGACGGCGATTTTTCGGAGTGGAAGGGGCAGCAGGCTGAGTAGTTGGCACCGCTGCGTTTCAGCTTCACATAGCGGTCAACCACCTCGACGATGTCGACGCGGGCCAGCAAATCCTGAATGAACGACTCCGGAATCATGCGCGGTTTTCAGCCCTGCTTTTTAGGGTCCGGCTCATGGTGGACCCATTCCCGCCGATTATAGAGGGCGCGCGCGGCAGCTCCTGCGCCGGGGAATCAGCCGCCCGAAAGTCGCGCCTTGACCGCCGCTGATACCTTGCCCATGTCGGCACGGCCGGCAAGACGGGGCTTCACCAGTGCCATCACCTTGCCCATGTCGGCGGGCCCTGCCGCGCCGCTCTCGGCAACGGCCGCCGCAATCACCGCGGCGATTTCGTCATCACCCATCGCCTGCGGCATATAGGCCTGGAGCAGTTGCAGCTCCTGTTTTTCCTTGTCGGCAAGATCCTGCCGCCCGCCCTGCTCGAACTGGCTGATCGAGTCGCGGCGCTGCTTGATCATTTTTTCGATGACCGCCAGCACGTCAGCATCATTCAGCGTCTTGCGCTCGTCAACCTCGCGCTGCTTCAGCGCCGCGGTAAGCAGGCGTATGGTGTCCCGGCGCGCAGCATCGCCGCCGCGCATCGCGGCTTTCAGGTCATCGTTGATCTGCTCACGCAAGGCCATGGGGACTCTCCGGAATGGGCGCTACAAATGACAGGCACAAATAACAAAAGGGTGCGAGGACAGGCCTCCGCACCCTTTTTTCAACCGCCGCAGAAGATCAGTAGAGTTTCGGCGGCAGCAGCTGCGAGCGCAGGCGCTTGTGCGTACGCTTCACCGCGGCGGCGAGCTTGCGCTTGCGCTCGGCGGTGGGCTTCTCGTAGAACTCGCGGGCGCGCAGTTCGGTCAGCAGGCCGGTTTTCTCAACCGTGCGCTTGAAACGGCGCAGGGCGACTTCGAAGGGTTCGTTTTCTTTGACGCGGACGGTGGTCATGAAGCCTCGGGGCTGAAAGCGTGGAGATGATGGAAAAGGTGAAACAACGGCCGAAACGGAAAGCCCCGGATTATAAAGGGCTTAGGCCCCGCCCGGCAAATGTTAAGCTCGCCGCAGCATCCGGATTCGCCCCGCAGCCCCTCTGCAAGGCCTGCACTCCAAATCCGGGCCCGGATGCCTGATCATTTTTTACCAATAAAATCAATTAGTTATAGCGTAAATGCGTGTTCTTGGCATAGAGACCTCCTGCGATGAAACCGGTGTTGCCCTGTATGACACCGAAGCCGGGCTGCTCGCCCATGCCCTGCATTCCCAGGTCGCGTTACACGCCGACTACGGCGGCGTGGTGCCGGAACTGGCTTCGCGCGACCACGTCCGGCGCGCGCTGCTGCTGACCCGCGAAGTGCTGGCCCGGGCCTCCGCAAACCTCGCCAGCGTTGATGCCATTGCCTACACCGCCGGCCCCGGACTCGCCGGCGCGCTGCTGGTCGGCGCCGGCTTCGGCGCCAGCCTCGCCCATGCGCTGGGCAAGCCGGCCATCGCCGTCCACCACCTCGAAGGCCACCTGCTGTCGCCGCTGCTCGCAACACCGGCACCGCAGTTCCCCTTTATTGCGCTGCTGGTTTCCGGTGGCCACACCCAGCTGATGCAGGTGGGCGGCATCGGTGACTACACCCTGCTCGGCGACACGCTGGACGATGCCGCCGGCGAGGCCTTCGACAAATCGGCCAAGCTGCTCGGACTCGGTTATCCCGGCGGGCCGGCAATTGCAGCACTCGCCGCGCAGGGCAGGCCCGGCCGCTTTGTGCTGCCACGGCCGATGCTGCGCAGTGACAACCTCGATTTCAGTTTCAGCGGCCTGAAGACCGCGGTGCTGACCGCGGTGCGCGGCGGACTGGACGATGGACAGGCGCGAGCCGATCTTGCCGCCGAGCTGCAGGAAGCGATCACCGAAGTGCTGGCAGCAAAATCACTCACCGCGCTGGAGGACAGCGGGCTAGCCCAGCTGGTGGTGGCAGGCGGGGTCGGCGCCAACCGGCGACTGCGCGAGCGGCTTGATGCAGCAGCTGCGGCGCGCGGCTGCCGCGTGTATTACCCGCCCTTCGAACTGTGCACTGACAACGGGGCAATGATTGCCTTCGCCGGCGCGCTGCGCCTGCAGCGTGGTGAAGGCCGCCGGCCTGACGGTTTTACCGTGCAGCCGCGCTGGGATCTCGCGACACTGGACTGAAGTTCCAGCCGCCGTTCAGCCGGCGTCCTGGCCTGAGCCCTTTTTTCCACCGAGCCTGCTTTCCGTGCCGGCAATCAGCTTGCTGATGTTCGAGCGATGGCGCCATACCAGCAGCACCGCGATCACCGTCACCGCCCAGACATAAGGGTGGCTGAAGTTGTACAGAATCAGCGCAAAAAAAGCGGCAAACAAAGCCGATATCAGCGCCGCCAGCGAGGAATAGCGGAAAAACACCGCGATGGTGATCCAGGTCGACAGCGTGCCGAGCGCGAGTATCCAGTTGAGGCCGAACAGGATGCCAAGCGCGGTGGCAACACCCTTGCCGCCCTTGAAGCCGTGAAACAGCGGATACAGGTGGCCGAGCAACACGGCAACCGCGGCGAGCGCCAGCGTTGCATCCGCACCGTCGCCGAACCAGTGCGCAGCGCCGTACACCGCGAGCCAGCCCTTGAGGCTGTCACCGAGCAGCGTCAGCACCGCCGCCGACTTGCGGCCGCTGCGCAGCACATTGGTGGCGCCGGGATTGCCGGAACCGTACTCGCGCGGATCAGGCAGTTTGTAGAGCCGGCTGACCACCACGGCGAAGGACACCGAGCCGATCAGATAGGCAATCGCCGCGACGATGACGGCAGACAGCGACAGATTCATCAATGCACACACCCCTGCGCTAAAATGATGCGGCCATTTTAACCGCTACACCCCATCTCAAAACCGGCCACACCGTCCATGGACACCATCTTCATCCGCGAGCTGCGCATCGAAACCCGCATCGGCATCTACGAACGGGAAAAACAGGCGCCGCAGACGATCGAGCTTGATCTCGAGATCGGCCTGCGCGGTGAACATGCCGCACACAACAGCCGCATCGAAGACACCATCGACTACGCTGCAGTGGTCGCCGATATCCGCCGGCTGTTCGCGGAACGGCACTTCGACCTGCTCGAACACGCCGCCGAAGCCATCGCGCAGCGCGTGATCAACGATTTCAGGGCACCCTGGCTGCGCATCACCATCGCCAAACTTGCGCCGCTGGCCGGTGTCAAAAAACTCGGCGTCACCATCGAGCGCGGCAAACGCGGCTGAGCATTTCCCGCTCATCCCCGCGGATGATGTTTTTCATGCAGCTGCTTCATCCGCTCGCGCGCGACGTGGGTGTAGATCTGCGTGGTTGAAATGTCGGCATGACCCAGCAGCAGTTGCACCACGCGCAGGTCGGCACCGTGGTTGAGCAGGTGGGTGGCGAAGGCATGGCGCAGCGTGTGTGGTGAGATCGGCTTGCTGATGCCGGCCTGCAGCGCGTAACGCTTGATCATCAGCCAGAAGGCCTGGCGCGTCATCACCGCCGCGCGCGCGGTCACAAACAAGGCATCGCAGGGTCGCTGCCCCAGTATCTGCGGCCGGGCTTCACGCAGGTAACGTTCAAGCCAGCGCAGCGCCTCCTCGCCCAGCGGCACCAGCCGTTCCTTCGATCCCTTGCCGAGCACGCGCACCACGCCCATGTCACGGCTGACCTGCGGCACCTGCAGGGTCACCAGCTCGGACACCCGCAGGCCGCTGGCATACAGCACCTCGAGCATCGCGCGGTCACGCAGGCCCAGCGCTTCATCAACATCCGGCGCGCCCAGCAATTGCTCGACATCGGATTCGGTGAGGCTTTTCGGCAGCGGGCGCGGCAGCTTCGGCGCCTCGATGCGCAGCGTCGGATCTGTGGTGATCAGGTTCTGCCTCACGGCGTGCCGGTAAAAACGTTTCAGGCTGGAGAGCAGCCTTGCCGCGCTGCTCGCTCGCGCCTTGTTGCGGAACTTGTGCGCGAGATATTCCTGGATCGTGGCCTGATCCACGGCAAACAGCTCGGCGCTTCCGCGCGCTGCGGCCCAGGTCGCGAACTGGACAAGGTCACGGCGGTAACTGTCGAGGGTGTTGCGGGAGAGGCCGTCTTCGAGCCACAGCGCATCGCAGAACTCGTCGATGCGCCGGGTGTCGATGCGCACGGACTCGGTGCGACCGGATTCAGGCAGTACCAAGGAGCCCTTCATGCCGCAGCAGCCAGCGTTTGACGCTCAGCGGGAAATCATCCTTGCCGCCCATGAAGCCGCCCAGCCCGCCACTCGCGGCAAGCACGCGGTGGCAGGGCACGAACAGCGGCACCGGATTGCTGCCGCAGGCGCCACCAACAGCGCGGGCGGCACTGCCGATACGCTGCGCAATACCACCATAAGTAATTGTTTTTAAAGGAAAAAGTTTTTCGATCTCGCGCCACACGCGACGCTGAAAAACGCTGCCTTCGAGCCGGTAGCGCAGACGCCCGAAGTCATAGGCCGGATCGGCGAGATAACGCTCGACCTCACGGCAGGCCAGTTCCGCGGCGCGGTCATGCGGGTCGCACGTCGCGGTATTGCGCGGCAGATAGGTCACGCCGGTCACCACCTCGCCGTCGGTGACGATATCAAGCACCGCGAACGGTGTTGCATGACGCGTGCGCGCAGCACGATCCGCGTTCACGCCGGCGCCGTCTCCCGCGGCCGCATTTTCTGCAGCGTCACCGTGACCGCCATCAGCACCAGCCCGAGCACATCCGAGAAGGTGGTCGGATAAACCAGGGCAAGACCCGCGACCACCAGCATTGTGCGTTCAATGCCCGTGGTCTTGCGCAGCAGCCAGCCCTGCAGGCCGCCGGCCAGCGCGACGATGCCGATGATCGCGGTCACCGAAATCACCGCCACCGCAGCCCAGTCGGCCTGCGCCAGGTTCTTGAACGAGCCGCCGAGCAGCAGGCCGACGCCGGCCGGATCGAGCACGAACATGAAGGGCACCAGGAAGGCCGGTGCGCAGTACTTCCAGCTCTGCAGCGTGGTGCGGTACGGACCGCCACCGGTGATCGCCGCAGCGGCAAAAGGCGACAGCGCGGTCGGCGGCGACACCTCCGACAGCACGGCGTAATAGAAGATGAACATATGCGCCGCAAAATCCGGCACGCCGAGTTTGATCAGCGCTGGCGCCGCAATCACCGCACAGATGATGTACGAGGCGGTCACCGGCACCGCGAGGCCGACAATCCACACGATCAGTGCGGTGTAAAAAGCAGTCAGCAGCAGCTTCATGTCGTGCAGCAGCTTGGGCGTGTCTGCGGCACCCAGCATCGTGAACAGATCGACCAGCGCCTGCGCGCCGGAATCGGCATAAGCCAGCACGATGGAACTGAACTTGAGGCCGAGGCCGGTCAATGTCACCACGCCGACGATGATGCCGGCGGCGGCGCAGGTCATCGCGACGTTGAGTACGCCGACCGAGCCGTTTTCCAGCGCCCTGATGAAACCCGATTCCCAGAATCCCTTGAGCCAGGGCATCCGGCCACGAAACCAGTCGTAGGGAATCAGCGCGCAGTCGCTGCGGAAAAACGACAGCACCGCGGTGGTCACGGTGGCCCAGAACACCGACAGCACCGGCGAGTAACCCATCATCATGAACACGACGATGGCGATCAGCGATACAAAATGGAACCAGTATTTTTTCGCCAGCTCCAGTGCCTGGTGGTGTTTCTCCAGCGCGATCACCTTCATGCCGAACTTGCGCGCATCGATTTCGACCATCACGAAAATCCCCAGATAAAAGAGGATGGTCGGAATCGTCGCCATCAGGATCACGTCGAGGTACGAAATCTTCAGGAACTCCGCGATCAGGAAGGCCGCGGCGCCGAGCACCGGCGGCGAAATGATCGCGCCGAGGCCACCCGCGGCGAGCAGCCCGCCGGCGGCTTCCTTGCCATAGCCCGATTTAGCCAGCAGCGGATAGGCCACCGATCCCAGCGTCACCGTGGTCGCCACGCCTGAACCCGAGGGCCCGCCGAGCAGAAAGGACCCCATCACCACCGCGCGGCCCGCGCTCGAGGGCTTGCCGCCCATCGCCGAGAATGAAAAATCAATGAAGAACTTGCCGGCCCCCGAGTACTGCAGGAAGGCACCGAAGATCGTGAACAGGATGATCAGCGTCGAGGACACGTCGACCGCAACGCCGAAGATGCCTTCAAGGGTCATGTACAACGCGCCGGTCAGCCGCGCAATGTCATAACCCTTGTGCGTCCACGGCGGCGGCAGGTGCGGGCCGAACAGCGCATAGGCGAGGAACAGGATCACGACAAAAGGCAGGATCCAGGTCGAACTGCGGCGGGTACCTTCGAGTATCAGAAGCACCAGCGCCACGCCGAACACCTGGTCCATCTGCGTCGGCGTGATCGCACGGTCGCCGAAGGCATCACCCCAGTAGAGCATGTAGACCACCACCGCAATCGAGGCCACGGCAAAAATCACGTCCCACCACATCAGGCGGTGGCGGAAACGCTTGGCGATCGGAAAAATCAGGAACACCAGCGCCATGGCAAAGGCGACGTGCACCGGGCGCAGGATGTAAGCGGGAACAATCTCGACCGCGGCATAGAGATGGAACAGCGACATCACGACGGCACACAGCGTCATGAACACCGCCAGCGCACCGTGATAACGGTTGTGCGCACCCTCTTCCTCTTCGATCAGTTCCTTGACGCGCTTGCGCGCCTCCTCACTGATGCCGTCCAGGTTTTCCACCGGCGTATTGTTATCGGCCACCAGATATTCTCCTCGGTGATTTTGCCCGCGGCATCATAGCATGTGAACTCGGCATGACAGCGCACCCGCGGCTGCCTCCGGCGCATAAAAAAACCCCGCCATGCAGGCGGGGTTTTATGTGCGACGCAATGCGCTGTTATTGCAGCTTCACGCCTTTTTCCTTGAAGTACTTGAGCGCGCCGGGATGGAAGGGCACCGGCGTCGCGGCCGCCTTCTGGTTCTCGAACTTGATGTTCTCGGCTTCCTTGTGCACCGCGACCAGCTCGGGCTGCTTTTCGAAGATGGTCTTGACGATGTTGTAGGCCGTCTGGTCGCTCATGTTGGCATGCGCCACCAGGATGTTCATCACCGTCGCCTGCTTGTTGTCGGCGGCCATGCCGCTGTAGGTGGCGCGCGGGATGGTGTCCTCGACATAGAGGTTGCCGTATTTCTTGTTCATCGGGCCCACGGTCTCGGCATGGTCGATCATCTTGATCTTCACGCCCGGGGTTGCCGCCAGATCGGTCACCGCCGCAGTGGGCAGGCCTCCGACCCAGAAGAAGGCATCAATCTTCTTGTCCTTCAGCGCATTGACCGACTCCGCGACGCCGAGGCGTTCACGGCGCATGTCCTTGTCCTTGTCGAGGCCGGCGGCCTCGATCACGCGGAAGGCCATCACTTCAGTCGCGCTGCCCGGCGAGCCGGTGGATACGCGCTTGCCCCTGAGGTCCTTCATGCTGCTGACGCCGGTGCCTTCGATGCTGACCACATGCATGCGGTTCGGGTAGAGAATCGCCAGCGTGCGCAGCTCAACCTTGTTGCCCTTGAACTTGTCCTCGCCCTTGAAGGCATCCAGCGCGGCATCGGTCATCGACAGCCCGATATAGGGCTTGCCGGTGCCGATCAGTTGCAGGTTGGCCACCGAACCGCCAGTGACTTCGGCCGTCGCGGCCATGCCCGGCACATATTTGGACAGCACATTGGCCATACCGCCGCCGAGCGGGTAGTAAACGCCGCCGGTGCCGCCGGTACCGATCGACAAATTGACCTTTTCCTGTGCGAACGCAGGTGCCGCCACCAGCGCGGCCATCGCCAACGCATTGATTAATTTACGCATTTTTCCTCCAGTGGGTTTTTAGACGTATGGTGCAACGAGTGTAGGAACAATCACAGGGACGGTCAACCGGACCGCCCGCCATGCACTTGGTCTATTTCGCGAACAACTGGTTCATGTTTTCGAAAGCCTTGAACTCCAGGGCATTGCCGCAGGGATCGAGGAAAAACATCGTCGCCTGCTCACCGACCTGGCCCTTGAAACGGATATGCGGCTCGATGATGAATTTGGTGCCGGCCCGGGTCAGCTTGTCGGCAAGCTTCTGCCATTCAGCCATCGACAGCACCACACCAAAATGCCGCACCGGCACGTTGTCGCCGTCAACCGCGCTGGTGTTGCGGTGGCCGGCCTCGTCCGGGCACAGGTGGGCGACGATCTGGTGGCCGTGAAAATTGAAATCGATCCACTCGGGTGACGAACGGCCCTCGGGGCATCCCAGAAGGCCGCCGTAAAAAGCACGGGCCTTGGCGAGATCATCGACCGGAAACGCGAGGTGGAAAGGCGGCTGGGTCGCAGTTGCGGCTGTCATGTCATGCATCCTTGTCGGCACAATTCAAAGCGCGCATTCTAAAGCGATTGCCGCGGTGACGGTGTACCATCCCCGCGCCGGGCGGCAAGGCCCCGCCCGCAGAAAACGGATACCCCGGAACACCAACACAACACACCGCCCGGATACCGCAATGACCCCCAGCATTCCCCTGCTCCACGCCCACGGCTGCGCGATGCCGCAAATCGGCTTCGGCACCTCCCAGCTCGGCGACTGCGGCGACCTCGTCGCCACCGCACTCAAAGCCGGCTATCGCCACATCGACACCGCCTGGAAATACGGCTCCGAAAAAGGCGTGGGCGCCGGCATCCGCGCCTCGGGCGTGCCGCGCGCGGACATTTTCCTGGTGACCAAGGTCTCGCACGAATACCTGCGCGCGGACGCGTTTGCGAAATCGGTCGAGGAGAGCCTGACCAACCTGCAGGTCGATTATGTTGATCTGCTGCACGTGCACTGGCCCAGCCCGGAAAAGGTGCCGCTCTCCGAAACCATGGCCGCGCTGGCAAAAGCCAAGCGCGACGGCCTCGCCCGGCACATCGGCGTCGCCAACTTCAACATCGCGCTGATCGAAGAGGCCCAGCACCATTGCCCGGAGCCGCTGGTCACGCTGCAGGCCGAGTACCACCCCTATCTCGACCAGCGCAAGGTGCTCGACTACTGCCGCAGCAAAGGCATGATTTTCACCGCCTATTGCCCGCTCGCCCGCGGCAGGCTGTTCGAAGATCCGGTCATCGGCGCCATCGCCCAGGCCCACAACAAAACCGTCGCGCAGATTGTGCTGCGCTGGATCACCCAGCAGGGCGCGATCGCGCCGATCCCGCGCTCATCCAATCCGCAGCGCATCGCACAGAACCTCGAGGTTTTCAATTTCGAACTGAGCGACGCCGAAATGCAGCGCATCCACGCGCTCGCCAAACCCGACGGGCGTATCGCCAATCCGGCGGGACGCGCACCGGCCTGGGATTAATGATTGGATCCCGGGATGAACCCGGTAATAAAATGACGGTCTGAACCTGGCAAGCACCCTGAATAAGTAACCTAAAAAAATATCTGGAGGATTCAATGACCGCAAAAAACCTGATCATCGCAGTCGGCTGCACTGCCCTCGCCTTGACCGGTGGCGCAGCCTTCGCCCAGGCCGCCTTCCCGAGCAAGAACATGGTGATGATCGTGCCCTACACCGCAGGCGGCTCGGCCGACGCGATGAGCCGCGCCATCGCCACCCGTCTCGGCACCGCGCTGGGCCGCACCATCGTCGTCGACAACCGTCCCGGGGCCAGCGGCATGATCGGCACCGAAATGGTTACGAAAAGCGACCCCGACGGCCACACCCTGCTAGGCCACACCTCGTCCTATCCGGCCACCGCCGCGACACGTCTGAAGCTGCCTTTTGATCCGGCAAAATCGATCATCCCGATCGGCATGACCGCGCGCGCGCCGATGCTGTTCGCGATCCACCCCTCGATTCCGGCGAAAAATGTGCGCGAGCTGGTCGCCGTGGTCAAGCGCGAACCGAAAAAGTATTACCTTAACTATGGCTCCTCCGGCACCGGCGGCAACAACCATTTCTCCGGAGCACTGTTCGCCGCCGCGGCCGGCATCAAGATGCAGCACGTGCCGTACAAGGGCATTTCCAACGCGGTCACCGCGCTCGCCTCGGGCGAGGTCGAAGTGGTGATCGCCAGTTCATCGGCGCTGCTGCCGCAGCGCGACTCGGGCCGCATCCGCATTCTCGGCGTGACCAGCGCCGAAAAATCACCGCTGTTCCCTGATCTGCCGACCGTGGCCTCGCAGGGCGTTCCCGGCTATGAGTACGAACTGTGGTGGGGGACGTTTGCGCCAGCCGGCATGGCCCCGGATCGTCTGAAATTTCTCTACGGCGAAATCCAGAAAATCGTCACTGGCGCGGACATGAAGAAATTCCTCGACACGCAGGGCGCCGAACCCTGGGTGCTGCCATTGGCGCAACTGCCCGATCTGCTGCCCAGGGAAATGGCGCGTTACCGCAAGATGGCTCAGCTTGGCGGCATCGAACCGCAGTGAATGCCGCACTTCACCCGCAACAACGCCGGCCCGGGGCCGGCGTTGTTGTTTCAGGCAGTGAGTTTTCCCGACTGGTAGTCGGCGACCGCGCGCTCGATCTCCTCTCGCGTGTTCATCACAAAAGGCCCGTACTGCACCACCGGTTCACCCAGCGGACGGGCGGCCAGCAGGATGAAGCGCGCGCCGGCCTCCCGTGCGCGTACGATCACCGCATCACCGGCGGATAACACACCGGCGCTGCGCCGCGGCAGTGCCCGCGGTGACGCATCGCCAACCACGACATCCCCCTCGTACACATAAAGAAAGGCATTATGTGACGACGCAAGATCATGAGTGAATGCGCCGCCCGGCGGCAGCTCGATGTCGAAATACAGTGGTGCCGTGGTCAGCCCCTGCATCGGCCCCGGCGTGCCGCGGCCGTCCACATGCAGGGTGCCGGCGATCACCTTCGCCCGGCCGCCGCCCGGCAGATCCACCTGCGGGATCGATGCCGCCGGAATGTCGCGATAGGCCGCGGGCTTCATTTTTTCCGCGGCCGGCAGGTTGAGCCAGAGCTGGAAACCGCGCATCCGGCCTTCGAGCTGCTGCGGCATCTCGGAGTGGATGATGCCGCGCCCCGCGGTCATCCACTGCACATCGCCGCTTTTCAGGTCACCGCGGTTGCCGAGATGGTCCTCATGCAGCATGTGGCCATCAAGCATGTAGGTCACGGTCTCGAAACCGCGGTGCGGATGCGCCGGAAAGCCGGCAATGTAGTCCTGCGGATTGTCAGTGCCGAACTCGTCGAGCATCAGAAAGGGATCGAGCCGCGCCTGGGGCGACTGGCCAAGGCTGCGCCGCAGCTTGACGCCGGCCCCATCCGAAGTCTCGCGCGAGGCGATCACCTGCCGCAATTCACGTTGCACCATGGCTACACTCCTGCAAAAGCAGCCAAGATACACCACGACCACGGCAAAAAAACGCGGGCCCGAAGGCCCGCGCGTGCTGGAACACGACTTCAGTTACATGCGGCCGAGATCGGTGATCGCATCGACCACCATCGAAGTGCCGACCGCGATCAGCAGGATGTCGGTCGCGACCCGCACGTATTTATGGCCGGCCGGCGGCGCGCCAAGGCGGATCACCAGCTGCGGCGGCAGGTCGTAGAACACCAGGTCGCCGGGCAAGGGCCGGCCGCGCTGCCATTTTTTCGCCTGGCCCGGCGGCATGCAGCCGTTGTTCTTCTTGGCCAGTCCCGGCGGGCAATGACCGCTGCGAAACTCCTCGGTGTAGTAATCACGCACGATCACCTGCTGGCGCTGACCGAAATGGCTGCCGTGGGAAACCTGGCCGTCGCGTTGCGGCTTGCCGCCGTGGTCATCGCGGCCCTTGCCTTTGCCCTTGCCGCGGTGATCGCCGTCATCGGACTTGCCGCCACCCGCCCAGGACGGTTTCTCCGCGAGCACGGTGCCGGCATACATGCCGGAAACAAGCAGCGAAGCCGCCAGCAGCATGGAAATCCAGCGTTGTTGAAGGTGCATATGAACTCCTTTCACTTGTGTCGATGCCGCGCGGCCCATCGGCTACGCCACGCCATGCATCATGCCACGGCAGCGGATGTGCAAAGTGTGACCTCTGCCACACTGCAGCCGTAACAAATTGTCAGCGCGTGACGCTGTTCACGCTATTCGACGGTGATATTTGCCGCCTTGACGACTTTCGCCCATTTCGCGATCTCTGCGCGCAGCCATACCGCAAACTGTTGCGGCGTATTGCCCACCGGCACACCACCCTCGACCTCGAAACGTTTGCGCACTTCGGGGGAGTGGACGATGGCGACAATTTTCTGGTTGAGCAGGCGGATCACCGGCTCCGGCGTGCCGCGCGGCACAAAAATACCCTGCCAGGTGCCGGACTGGAAACCTTTCAGTCCGGCCTCGGAAATCGTCGGCAAATCCGGCACCAGTTGCGAACGCTCGAGGCTGGTGACCGCGACACCGCGCAGCTTGCCCGCGCGCACATGCGACATCACCGAAGGCATGGTTGCGAACACCACCTGGATGCGCCCAGACAGCAAGTCGAGGATGGAACCGGAAGCCCCCTTGTACGGCACATGGGTCATCCGCGTTTTCGCCATCAGGTTGAACAGCTCACCGGCCAGGTGCGGGCCGCCGCCGTTACCCGACGATCCGAAATTCAGCTCACCCGGTTTCGCCTGCGCCAGCTTGATCAGGTCGGCCACGGTGGTCACGCCCAGCGAGGGATTGACCACCAGAATCTGCGTCGCGGTCGAAGCCAGTGTCACCGGCGCGAGGTCGCGCTCCGAGTCGTACGGCAATTTCTTGTAAATGCTGGGGTTCACGCCGAAGGAACTGCCGACCAGCAGCATGGTGTAGCCGTCGGGATTGGCCTTGGCCACGATCTCGGCGGCCAGCACGCCGCCGCCGCCGCCCGAACGGTTGTCGACCACGAACTGCTGGCCCAGCTGTTTCGCCAGCTCGCCGGCAACCATGCGCGCGACAAAATCGGCGTTGCCGCCGGCAGCCTGGGCCACAATGAAGCGCACCGGGCGCTCGGGATAAGCTGCGAAGGCCGGAGCTGCAGCCAGCAGAGCGGCGGCAAGGGTGCTTGCGCAGGTCTTCAATACTGATTTCATCGTCAGCGACCCTTGAACACCGGTTTGCGTTTTTCCATGAAGGCACGCCGGCCTTCGATGAAATCCTCGCTCGCGCCGCAATCACGCACCAGCTGCTCACAGCCGGCCACATCGCGCTCCGCAGGATCCTTCATCAGCTCGTCGACCACGCGCTTCGCGGTGAGGATGGACAGCGGCGCATTTTCAGCCATGCCATTGGCCCAGGCACGCACCGTGTTCTCCAGCTCGGCGGCAGGCACCACCTCGTTGACGATGCCCATGCGCAGCGCGGCATCCGCCTTGTAGCGGCGCGCGGTGAAAATGAATTCCTTGGCCACCGAAGGCCCGGTCAGCTCGACCAGCCGGCGCAGGCCTTCCATGCCGTAGCCGATGCCGAGACGCGCCGCGGGAATGCCGAACTGGGAATCATCAGAGCAGATGCGCAGGTCGCAGGACAGCGCCAGCGACATGCCGCCGCCGATGCAGTAGCCGCGGATCATCGCGATCGTCGGCTTGCCGGTGCCGCGCAGCACCTTGCGCATGCCGGCCGATACCTTCGCATACTTCTCCTGGGCCTCGGCGCTGGCACGCTCGTCCTCGAACTTGGAGATATCGGCACCGGAGACGAAGGATTTGTCGCCGGCGCCGGCCAGCACAATCACCCGCACCGCGTCATCGGCGGCAAACTGCTGCAGCACCTCGCCCGCGGCCTGCCACATTTCCAGCGACACCGCGTTGCGCCGTTCCGGATTGTTGAAAATCAGAAAACCGGTCGCGCCTTCGCGGCGCGCGATGATCTTGTCGGTGCTGGTGGGGATGTTCATGCACTCCTCCTGCTGGATTGGACTGTTGTGGATTCGGGGATTGCATACATACCGTGTCAGCGCCCCGGCGTCCATGCACCATTCCGCATGGTGTAGTCCTGCAGCACTCAGGGGCGCACTTCAGGATTCAGGAAGTTCCGCGGGTCATGCACCTCGCCGCGCAGCCAGGCCGTGATGTTGGCCGCGGCAATGGTGCCCATGCGCACGATGGCATCGGTGGTGACCGCAGCGATATGCGGCGTCAGGATCACATTGGGCAGCGCATACAGCGGATGATCGGGTCCGGGGGGCTCGGTGGTCATGGTGTCGAGCCCGGCACCGGCAATGCGTCCCTCCTTCAGCGCTGCGACCAGCGCCGCCTCATCAACCACCGGGCCGCGCGCGGTATTGATCAGCAGCGCGTCCGGTTTCATCCGGGCAAATTGCGCGGCACCGATCAGGCCGCGGGTCTGCGGCGTCAGCGGGCAGTGCAGGCTGATGATGTCGGCGGTTTCCAGCAGCCGGTTCAGGTCGGCCTCCAGCCGCATGCCCTCGGGCAGGTTCTTCGCGGAACGGCTGTGCACGATCACCGGCGCGCCGCAGGCCGCGGCCAGTTTCGCGGTGCGCTCGCCGATCTGGCCGTAGCCGATGATGCCCACGGTGCGTGCGCTGAAATCGCGCTGCAGCGCATCGAGGTTGCGCCACTGGCCCTTGCGTGTCTCGCGGTCGTAACGGGCGAGGTCGCGCGACAGCGCCAGCATCAGCGCCAGGGAGTGCTCGGCAACCGCGTTGGCATTGGCGCCGCTGGTGACCATCACCGCAATGCCGCAGCGCGTCGCCGCAGCGATGTCCACCGAATCGACGCCGGCACCATGTTTGGCGATGATCTTCAGACCCTTCGCAGACTCAATCACGCCTGCGTTGAACGGCGGCGAGCTGCGCATCAGCACCGCTACCGGACGATGCCGCGCAAGCGCCTCGCGCAGCGCGGGTTCAGTGACGCGATCTTCCATGAATACCGGCTCAAGGCCGCCTTCGCGCAACAGGCGCTGCGCGAGATCCGAGACGGTTGAAGCGGTCACCAGCACCACGGGTTTGCTCAAGATGTTTCTCCTGCATTTCAGATAGCGGATTCAGATGGCAGATTTCAAATGGGCGGATCTTGCAGCCGCGGATTATCACATTGCAGGGCAGCATGGTGCGACAGCCCGATTGCACCTAGAATGGGCCAGCGATGACGCCGGGTCAAAAAAAGCGCGCCGCAACCATGTGCCACACCGCATTGGAGGAGAATGTCTCATGCCGCACTTTTTTTCGCTTGCGCTGGGCCTGCTCGCGCTGTTGTTCAGCAACCTTGCAGCCGCACAACAACAATATCCGAACCGGCCGATACGGCTGATCATCCCCTTCCCGGCCGGCGGCAACGTTGATGTGTTCTCGCGCGTGCTGTTCCGCCAGGTCGAGATCGAAATCGGCGGCACCTTCGTCATCGACAACCGCGGCGGCGC
>JAIENU010000110.1 GCA_019751125.1 Burkholderiales bacterium
TGAAGCTCGCAGTAGACGCGCAGCTCGCGCACGCGGCGGGCGATCAGCTGCGTGTATTGCGAGCCGAAATCAAGAATCAGGATTTTTTCGTGGCGCACGGCCGGACCGTCAGGGCAGGATTCTGGGATTGTGATTCAGGGACTGTGATTCAGGCAGCAGCGGCCTTTCAGCCGCCGGCAGGTCATTCAACACGGTAATTCGGGGCTTCCTTGACGATCTGCACGTCATGCACGTGCGATTCACGGATACCGGCCGAGGTGATTTCGACAAACTCCGCGTCACGGCGCACGCTGTCGATGCCCGGACAGCCGAGATAACCCATGCTGGCGCGCAGTCCACCCATCAGCTGATGGATCAGCGGCGCAACGCCGCCCTTGTATGGCACCCGACCTTCGACGCCCTCGGGCACCAGTTTCTCGGTGTCGAGTTCGTCGTGTTCCTGGAAATAACGGTCGGCGGAACCCTGCTGCATCGCGCCCAGTGAACCCATGCCGCGGTAGGACTTGTAGGAACGCCCCTGGAACAGCTCAATCTCGCCCGGTGACTCCTCGGTGCCGGCAAACAGGCTGCCCACCATCACCGCATGGGCGCCTGCGGCAATCGCCTTGGCGATGTCACCGGAATAACGGATGCCGCCATCGGCGATCAGCGGCACGTCGGTTTTCTGCAGCGCCTTGGCGACGTTGGCGACCGCTGAAATCTGCGGCACGCCGATGCCGGCGACGATGCGCGTGGTGCAGATCGAGCCGGGTCCGATGCCGACCTTGACCCCGTCTGCACCGTGATCGACCAGCGCTTTCGCCGCTGCGGCGGTGGCGATGTTGCCGCCGATGACCTGCACCTTGGGATAGCTGCGCTTGACCCAGCGCACGCGCTTGAGCACGCCTTCGGAATGGCCGTGTGCGGTATCGACAATAATGAGGTCGACACCGGCCTCAACCAGCGCTTCGACGCGCTCTTCGGTGCCTTCGCCAGTACCCACCGCAGCGCCGACACGCAGGCGGCCAAGCCTGTCCTTGCAGGCATTGGGGTGTTCCGAGGATTTCAGGATGTCCTTGACGGTGATCAGTCCGCGCAACTCGAAGTTCTTGTTCACCACCAGCACTCGCTCCAGGCGGTGCTTGTGCATCAGATTGCGCGCCTCTTCGCGGCCCGAACCTTCGCGCACGGTAACCAGGCGCTCACGCGGCGTCATGATGTTTTTCACCGGCTGGTTGAGCTTGCTTTCGAAGCGCAGATCGCGGTTGGTGACGATGCCGACCACCTTGCCGCCAGGCCCAACCACTGGAAGGCCGGAAATGCGGTGCTGGCGGGTCAGGGCCAGCACGTCACGCACGGTCATTTCCTGGGTGATGGTGATCGGGTCCTTGACGATGCCGCTTTCGAAACGCTTGACCTTGGTGACTTCGGCGGCCTGCGCCTTCGGCGTCATGTTTTTGTGGACGATGCCGATGCCGCCTTCCTGGGCGATTGCGATCGCCAGGCGGGACTCTGTGACGGTGTCCATCGCCGCTGACAGCAGGGGGATGTTCAGGGTGATGCCGCGTGTCAACTTGGTTTTCAGGCTGACTTCACGCGGGAGGATGGCGGAATGTGCCGGAATCAGCAGCACATCGTCGAAAGTCAGTGCTTTTTGCACCACGCGCATGGGATGCACCTTCGCAAAGCGCGCATTATAGGCGTTGCGGGCATGGCGGTAAACTGAGGTGTGCGGTAGTTGATTGACGTGCAAGGGCAAACTGGCTATTTTCCGAAGCCATTGCCCTGCCCTCCCGATGCCGGAGCACGGCCGTGTTCCGCCCCCTGCCCAAGGCACCGGTTCGGCGCGAAATTAACTGCATCGCCATCCTTGCGAGGTTCGACTCGTGATGAACAAGACAACTTTCCTGCTGCTGGCCTTGGGCTGTGCGCTGCCCGCATTCGATGTGCAGGCTCAGGTTATGCGCTGCGTCGGGGCCGGCGGCCGCGTCGAATTTGCCAGCACCTGCCCGCCCGGCACGAAGGCCGAATCGACGGGCATCCGCAACAGTCCCGGCGCGCCTGCCGCTGCGCCTGAAAAATCGATCGCCGAGCGCGGCGCGGACTTCCGTAAACGCCAGGCTGAACAGCAGGAAGCCGCCAAAAAATCGGAGCTGAAGGCACAGGAAACGGCGGACCGCTCACAGAATTGCACGGAAGCCCAGGCCTATCTCAAATCGCTGCAGGCTGGCGCGCGCATCGTGCGCACCGACCCCAAGACCGGCGAACGCATATTCCTCGAGGATGCCGACCGCGCCACAGAGATCCAGCGTGCGCAACGATCGGTCGACAGCAACTGCAACTGATTCAGCGCGCCCGCGCCTTTGCTTTCAGGCGCGCCCGCCTCGCTTCTTTCGCCTCGATTTGCAGCGGCCGGTAGATCTCGATCCGGTCGCCTTCTGACAGCAGGGCATCACGGCCGGCAACGACGCCGTAAATGCCGGTCATGGTTACGGCCTCGGCAATCTCGGGAAACTGAAGATCAAGGCCGGATTCGCGGATGGCATCCGCAATGGTTGCGCCCTCGGCCAGTTCCAGCCCGCACTGCAGCTGGCGTTCCGCCAGCGCATACACCAGAGTCACTTTCATGATGAAGGATGAAGCTGGTCCGCGCGGCGCAGGAATGCATCCATCATCGACTCGGCAATGTGCTTGAAGACGGGGGCGAACAGTCGATCGAGCAGCCCGCCTGAAAACTCGTAACTCAGCCTGAAATCGATCCGGCAGCCTGCAGTGCCCAGCGCGCTGAAACGCCATTCACCATCAAGCGCCCGAAACGGACCATCCACCAGGCGCAGGGTCATTACCGAGGGGAATGTCTTGCTGTTGCGGGTGGTGAAAGTCTGGCGGATACCCCGGTAGTTGACGCCGATCTCGGCCTCGGTCACCAGTTCATCGCGGAAACGGACTTTCGTCGCCCCGCACCAGGGCAAAAAGCCCGGATAACTTTCGACATCGTCAACCAGGCTGAACATCTGTTCAGCCGTGTAAGGCACCAGCGCGCTGCGTTCTACGGTATTCAAGACGGTTTCCTCGGGGCGCCCTTGCGGCTCACGGGTAAAATAGCAGCACTCACGAACCAGGCCCGCAATGAGCATCATCCAGAACAAAAAAGCGTTTCATGATTATTTTATCGAGCAACGCTTCGAGGCGGGAATCGCCCTGGAAGGCTGGGAGGTCAAGGCGATCCGCGCCGGCCGGGCCCAGATCAAGGAAGCCTACGTCATCATCAGCAATTCCGAGCTGTTCCTGCTGGGTTGCCATATCACCCCGCTGCAGACGGCATCCACCCATGTGCAGGCGGATCCCACCCGCACGCGCAAGCTGCTGCTTCATGCCGAGGAAATCAACCGCCTGATCGGCAGCGTTGAGCGTGCCGGATACACGCTGGTTCCGCTGGATCTGCATTACAGCCGGGGACGCGTAAAACTCGAGGTCGGTCTGGCCAAGGGAAAGAAACAGCATGACAAGCGTGCCACCGAAAGGGACAAGGAATGGCAGCGCGAGCAGCAACGGCTGATACGCGGCAAGAACTGAGGGAAAATTTGCAGCGGGAAGAAAACTGGGGTGGCTGATGGGACTCGAACCCACGACAACCGGAATCACAATCCGGGACTCTACCAGCTGAGCTACAGCCACCGTCGAAACTGCTCTGACCCGCCATGTCCTGCGACCGGACTTGCTGCGACCAACCGCTTGAAGCTGATTCGTGGCGCGCCCGGCGGGACTCGAACCCACAACCCCCGGCTTAGAAGGCCGGTGCTCTATCCGGTTGAGCTACGGGCACCAAAACAGCCGAAAAACAGGCAGTTGGCGACCAGCAGGCCGGTGCCTGAGCCGGGCTGGTTTCGCCGAAATGAACCGCCGAAACCGAAGCGGCGAATGATACGCCAGCCCCGCCGAGAACGTCAATTCGGAAAGCCTGTTTTTCCTTGCGACAGGGTGCGAATTCTGCTATTAAAGCTCTTTTTTTAAGCACGTATAAGCTGCCTCATGGCCACCGAAATCCTGAAGAACTACCCCGCCTACAAGCCCAAAGGCAAAGAGGAATACATGAATGCCCGGCAACTTGCGCATTTCCGCAAGATGCTCGAGGAAATGAAAATGGGCCTGTCGCAGGATATCGACCGCACCGTCCATACGATGCAGGACGAGGCCACCATCTTTGCCGATCCCAATGACCGCGCCAGCCAGGAATCGGACATGTCGCTTGAGTTGCGCAACCGTGACCGCGAGCGCAAGCTGATCAAGAAAATAGCCGAGACCATCGCCCGCATTGATGCCAAGGATTACGGCTACTGCGACTCCTGCGGTGTTGAAATCGGGCTGAAACGGCTCGAGGCCCGCCCGACGGCAACGCTGTGCATCGATTGCAAGACACTCGACGAAATGCGCGAGCGCCAGGTCGCAAAATAGACCGCTTAAGCCACACCAAAAACAAAAGGGGCCCTTGGCCCCTTTTGTTTTTTTGCGGGGAGCCGCGGTATTCCGCGGCCGGCCCTTCACGGTTTTACTCGGCAGCAGTCGCAACCTGGGCTTCTGCAGCCGCGGCCTTCATAGAAAGGCGCAGACGCCCTTTCTCATCAGCCTCGATCACCTTGACGCGCACAACCTGGCCTTCCTTGAGGTGGTCAGCCACGCTGTTGACGCGCTCATTGGCGATCTGCGAGATGTGCAGCAGGCCGTCACGGCCGGGAAGCACGCTGACAATCGCACCGAAATCGAGCAGCTTGAGCACGGTGCCTTCGTAAACCCGGCCGACTTCGACGTCGGCGGTCAGGTCTTCGATGCGCTTGCGTGCATTCTCGCCACCCTCGGAAGAAACGCAGGCGATGGTCACGGTGCCGTCGTCCTGAATGTCGATGGTGGTGCCGGTCTCTTCGGTGATGGCACGGATCACTGCACCGCCCTTGCCGATCACATCGCGGATTTTCTCGGGCTTGATCTTCATCGTGATCATGCGCGGCGCCCAGGCCGAGAGTTCGGTGCGCGGCGCGTCGATCGCCCCACGCATCTTCTCGAGGATGTGCAGGCGGCCTTCGCGGGCCTGAACCAGCGCGGCATGCATGATCTCCTTGGTGATGCCGGTGATCTTGATGTCCATCTGCAGCGCGGTGACGCCGTTTTCGGTGCCCGCCACCTTGAAGTCCATGTCGCCGAGGTGATCCTCGTCGCCAAGAATGTCGGAGAGCACTGCGAAACGGTTGCCTTCCTTGATCAGGCCCATGGCGATGCCGGCAACCTGCGCCTTTAACGGCACGCCGGCATCCATCAGCGACAGGCAGCCACCGCAGACCGATGCCATCGAGCTGGAGCCGTTGGATTCGGTGATTTCCGAAACGACGCGGATCGAATAGGCGAACTCTTCAGCAGTCGGCAGCACGGCAACCAGCGCGCGCTTGGCGAGCCGGCCATGGCCGATTTCACGGCGCTTCGGCGAGCCGACACGTCCGGTTTCACCGGTGGAGTACGGCGGGAAGTTGTAATGCAGCATGAAGCGATCACGGTATTCGCCCTGCAGCGCATCGATGATCTGTTCGTCGCGCGAGGTGCCGAGCGTCGATACCACGATGGCCTGGGTTTCGCCGCGGGTAAACAGCGCCGAACCGTGGGTGCGCGGCAGCACGCCGGTGCGGATGGTGATCGGACGCACGGTGCGGGTATCGCGGCCGTCGATGCGCGGTTCGCCGTCGAGGATCTGGTTGCGGACGATCTTCGCTTCCAGATTGCCCAGTTCGCTCTTCACGGTATTGATCAGGTCGGCAGAGGCATCTGAAGGCAGCAGCTCGGCAACCACCTTCTGGGTGATTTCCTTGATGCGCACGGTGCGCGCCTGCTTCTGCTTGATCTGGTAGGCGGCACGCAGTTCTGCTTCGGCGATCTGCGACATGCGCGCAATCAAGGCCTCGTCCTTGGCCGGCGGTGCCCAGTTGTATTCCGGCACACCGATCTCATCGACCATTTCGTTGATGGCCTTGATCACGGCCTGCATCTGGTCGTGGCCAAAAACCACGGCGCCGAGCATGACATCTTCCGGCAGTTGCTGGGCTTCGGATTCGACCATCAGCACGGCCTGCTCGGTTCCGGCAACCACCAAATCAAGCTGCGAAGTTTTCAGTTCAGTCGCGGTCGGATTCAGGATGTACTGGCCATTGGCATAGCCGACGCGGGCGGCGCCGATCGGGCCGCCAAAGGGCACGCCGGACAGCGCGAGTGCCGCGGAGGCGCCAACCATCGCCGGGATATCGGAATCGATTTCGCTGTTCGAGGACATCACCGTGGCAACGATCTGGATCTCGTTGTAGAAACCCTCGGGGAACAGCGGACGGATCGGACGGTCGATCAGGCGCGAAGTCAGGATTTCCTTTTCCGAAGGACGGCCTTCACGTCGGAAGAAGCCACCGGGAATCTTGCCGGCAGCATAGGTGCGCTCCTGGTAATCGACGGTCAACGGGAAAAAATCCTGGCCCGGTTTGGCGTTGCGTGCCGCAACTGCGGTGACCAGCACCACGGTGTCTTCCATCGTCACCATCACCGCACCAGAGGCCTGGCGCGCAATTTCGCCGGTTTCCAGCGTCAGCTGGTGGCGGCCCCACATCAAAGTCTTCTTTACCGGATTCAAAATAGTCTTCCTTTGGTCACTTATTTACTTTGGTCAATTTTTCTCGGCTCAAAACAAAAAAGACCGCACACGCGGTCTTCGGTAAGTCAGGTCTTGCTCAGCGACGTACAAACTCCAGCGACGGCGCTGCGCAAGGCCGCTTGGCCCCGCGCATGCAAACAGAGGTGCCGTGCTTCATGACGCTGTTTTCCAATCCGTGTTACTTGCGCAGGCCCAGACGCTCGATCAGCGCCCTGTACTGCTCAATCTTGGTGCGTTTCAGATAATCCAGCAGCTTGCGGCGCTGGCTCACCATGCGCAGCAGGCCACGGCGCGAGTGGTGATCCTTGGTGTGCGCCTTGAAATGCTCGGTGAGGTCGGTAATGCGTGCGGTAAGCAACGCGACCTGGACTTCCGGGGAGCCGGTGTCGCCTTTCGCGCGCTGAAAATCCTGCAGAACTTGCGCTTTTTGCGCAGTGGTCACAGCCATCGTAGTCTCCAACGAAAAAACACGCTATTTTACCCGGTAAGCTGCGGATTACTCAAGGGGTTTTCCGGCCGGACAGCTTCGTCCGCAGCCATCAGGCGCACTGCACGTACCCCCTCCGCCGTGGCCTCTCCCACCCCGAGAAAACGGCCATTGGCTTCGTACAGGCGGTAAAAACCGGGTTCTGGCGTGATCCGGGCCAGCTGCCCTTGGCCTATACGCCGGCAATCCGCCGAATCCAGGGTGCAGGACTGCAGGGCCACTGCAAATGCATCCGACGGCAACAGGCACTGCAAGCGGTCTGCAGCTGGCATGGCCTCCAGCGCCTGCAGGTTGACTGCCTGGCTTAGTTCATATCCACCGCTGGCTTCGCGTGTCAGCGCGACCAGATGAGCGCCGCAGCCCAGCGCTTCGCCGATGTCCTCGGCCAGCACCCGGATATAGGTGCCTTTGCTGCAGCTCACCCGGATTGTTAAAATTTCCTCTTTAAAATCAATGGCTTGTATTGACTTAATGGCTATCGTTCGGGCTTGACGCTCCAGCGTAACACCGGCTCGTGCATAGGAATACAGAGGCCGTCCTTCTACCTTGAGCGCCGAATGCATGGGCGGTATCTGCTGCTGTTCACCCAGGAATCGCGGCAGCACGGCCGCTACGGCCGCGGCATCGACAGTAACCGGGCGCTGCAACAGCATTTCACCCTCGGCATCGCCTGTGCTGGTGGTGACCCCCAGACGCAGGCTTGCACGGTATATCTTGTCGGCATCCAGCAGGAAACGCGTGTATTTGGTGGCTTCGCCCAGCCCGATCGGGAGCAGACCGTCCGCCATCGGATCCAGCGTCCCGGTATGGCCGGCCTTGGCCGCACCCAGCAGGCGTTTGGCGCGGGACACTGCCTGTTGTGAAGTCAGGCCCCGCGGCTTGTCGAGCAACAGCACGCCGTTGACCGGCGAACGCGGGCTCACGAGCGGGGTTCTTGGCCGGAGCTTCCCGAAACTGCCTGGTCGATCAGTTCCGAAAGGCGCATGCCACGCTCCACGGACACATCGTAGTCAAAACGCAGTTGCGGCACGGTGCGAAGTTTCAGGCGCTGCGCGAGTTCACTGCGCATGAACCCTGCGGCGTGGTTGAGTGCGCGCGTAGCTGCCTCCTGCTGGACGGGTTCACCCAGCGCGGTGAAAAACACCTTGGCATGGGCGTTGTCCTGCGTCACTTCGACGTCGGTGATGGTGATCAGTCCGACGCGCGGATCCTTGAGTTCGAGGCGGATGATTTCCGAAAGCTCGCGCTGGATCTGGTCGGCAATACGGCGGCCGCGGGGATAGTCTTTCGGCATCGGACTGCGGCTGCGGGCGCCTTACAGCGTCCGCGCGACCTCGACCACCTCGAACACCTCGAGCTGGTCACCTTCCTTGATCTCGTTGAAATTCTTCAATGACAGGCCGCATTCGAACCCGGCCTTCACCTCGCGCACGTCGTCCTTGAAACGCTTCAGCGAATCGAGTTCGCCTTCATGGATGACCACGTTGTCGCGCAGCAGGCGGATGCGCGAGCCACGGCGGATCAGTCCTTCCAGCACATAACAGCCGGCAACCGCGCCAACCTTGGAAATGCGGAACACCTGGCGGATTTCGACCAGGCCAACGGTGCTTTCCTTTTTCTCGGGGGAAAGCATGCCGGTGAGGGCTGCTTTGACCTCATCCACAGCATCATAAATGATGTTGTAGTAACGAATATCCACGCCGTTGCTCTCGGCAAGCTTGCGGGCCGCAGAGTCGGCACGAGCATTGAAGCCGATGATCACTGCTTTTGAAGCCAGCGCCAGGTTGACGTCGGATTCAGTAATGCCGCCCACAGCCGAGTGAACGATGTTGACCTTGACCTCGTTGGTGGACAGCTTGCCCAACGCATGGGCAAGACCTTCGTAGGAGCCCTGAACGTCGGCCTTGATGATCATCGACAGCGTCTTGACCTCGCCTTCGGTCATCTGGTCGAACATGTTTTCCAGCTTGGCTGCCTGCTGCTTGGCCAGCTTCACGTCGCGATACTTGCCCTGACGGAACAGTGCGATCTCGCGGGCCTTGCGCTCGTCGCCGAGCACCATGACCTCGGCACCCGCCTGCGGCACGTCGGACATGCCGAGGATTTCAACGGGAATCGAGGGACCGGCGGATTCGATCGCTGCGCCGGACTCGTCGAGCATCGCGCGCACCCGGCCGAATACCGCGCCGGCGAGCACGATGTCCCCGCGTTTAAGCGTGCCGGACTGCACCAGCACCGTGGCCACCGGGCCGCGGCCCTTGTCGAGCCGTGATTCAACGACGATGCCCTTGGCTGGTGCGTCCTTGGGTGCGCGCAATTCAAGAACCTCGGCCTGCAGCAGCACTCGCTCCAGAAGGCTGTCGATACCCTGACCGGTGCGGGCGGAAACCTCGACGAACTGGGTGTCGCCACCCCACTCCTCAGGCACCACTTCCTGCGCTGCCAGATCCTGTTTGACGCGCTCGGGATTCGCTTCGGGTTTGTCGATCTTGTTCAGCGCGACAACGATAGGCACCTTGCCGGCCTTGGCGTGGTGAATCGCCTCGGCGGTCTGCGGCATCACACCGTCATCAGCGGCAACCACCAGAATCACCAGATCGGTGACCTTGGCGCCGCGTGCACGCATTGCAGTGAATGCCTCGTGGCCAGGGGTATCGAGGAAGGTGATCATGCCGCGCGGTGTTTCAACGTGGTAGGCACCGATATGCTGGGTGATGCCGCCGGCTTCACCGCTGGCGACCTTGGTGCGGCGGATATAGTCGAGCAAGGATGTTTTGCCGTGATCGACGTGCCCCATCACCGTGACCACCGGTGCGCGGGCCTCGAGCTTGAGCTCGCTCTGCCCCGCGGATTCAGCCAGATAGGCATCCGGCTCATCGAGTTTCGCCCGTTTCCCAACGTGCCCCATCTCCTCGACGAGAATGATCGCAGTATCCTGGTCAAGCACCTGGTTGATGGTGGCCATGGTGCCGAGTTTCATCAGCGTCTTGATGACTTCGACAGCCTTGACCGACATCTTGTGCGCGAGATCGGCAACGGTAATGGTTTCCGGCACCAGCACCTCGCGAACCATCGGTTCGGTCGGCGCATTGAAGCCGTGCTGGCCATCACCCTCCTGCTTGTGGGAAGTACGATGGACCTTGCGTTCGCGCCAGCCAAGGCCGCCGCTGGCGTCGCCCCGGGTCTTGATGCTGCGCTTGCGAGCGGTCGGATCCTGCCAGACCACCTGCTTGGCCGGTTTTTTCGCGGCTTTCTTGGTTTTGTCGGCGGCGTCGCCGGCCGGCACCGCCGGCTTGTGCAAGGTGCCCTCGACCGCGGCGGCAGGCTGCTGCTCGACCACTGGTTCGGCCGGAGCGGCAACGGGGGTTTCAGCGACTGTTTTTGCGGCAGCGGCTTCGGCATCAGCCTCCGCTTTCTTGCGTTTCTTGGCAACGTCCTCCGCCTGACGCGCAGCCAGCTCGGCCTGCTTGCGGGCCTCTTCTTCGCGAACAGCAAGCTCGGCGGCATCAATGATCGGCTTCGGTCCTTCTTCAACCTTTTCAGGCTCGCTGGCCTCCCGCTTCACCAGCACCCGCTTTTTGCGAACTTCGACCTGGATCGTGCGCGCCTTGCCGGTGGTGGAATCGGCTTTCTTGATCTCGGTTGTCTGGCGCCGGGTCAGCGTGATCTTCTGCTTCGCCTCCTTGGCGCCATGCGCTTCGCGCAGATGGTCGAGCAGCTGAGTCTTGTCCTTTTCGGTCAGACTGGCGTCTGCGGTCAGCGCCTTTTTGACGCCTGCCGCCTGCAACTGCTCGATCAGCAGCTCCGGCAATACGCCGAGCTCCTTGGCGAATTCATTGACTTTAATCTGGGCCATGGCCGGTTAATTTTCTTTTCTTCGGGATATCAGGCGTTGAGTATCAGGCATTGGATTCGGCAAACCACGGCGCGCGTGCAGCCATGATCAGCGTCTTGGCGCGGTCGGCGTCGATCGCGGTCAGCTCGACCAGGTCGTCCGTGCCGAAATCAGCGAGGTCTTCCTGCGTGGCCACACCCTTGGAGGCAAGCAGGCGCGCAGTGTCGTGATCCATGCCTTCGACCTTCATCAGGTCTTCAATGTCATGCTCGACCTTTTCCTCGCTGGCAATGGCCTGCGTCAGCAGCGCATTGCGTGCACGGCTGCGCAGTTCATTGACAGTGGTCTCGTCAAAAGACTCGATCTCGAGCATTTCGTTGAGCGGCACGTAAGCCACTTCCTCGAGCGTCGAAAACCCTTCCTGCACCAGGATGTCGGCGACTTCCTCGTCGACATCAAGTTTTTCCATGAACTCGCTGCGGGTGCGCGAAGTTTCCTCTTCCGATTTCTTCTGCGCGTCAGCCTCAGTCATCAGGTTCAGTTCCCAGCCCGTCAGCTCAGCGGCGAGACGCACGTTCTGGCCGCTGCGGCCAATCGCCTGCGCGAGGTTTTCCTCGTCGACGACGATGTCCATGCTGTGCTTTTCCTCGTCAACGACGATGCTGCTGACTTCGGCGGGTGCCAGCGCATTGATCACAAACTGCGCCGGATCCGGGTTCCAAAGCACGATGTCTACACGCTCCTGGGCGAGTTCGGCGGTCACGGCCTGCACACGCGAGCCGCGCATGCCGACACAGGTGCCGATCGGGTCGATGCGCGCATCCTTGGAGTGCACGGCAATCTTCGCGCGCGAGCCGGGGTCGCGGGCTGCGCCCTTGATCTCGAGCAGGCCTTCCTCGATCTCGGGCACTTCCAGTTCGAACAGCCGGGCAATGAATTCCGGTGCGGTGCGCGACAGCATCAGGTGCGGGCCGCGCGCCTGGCGGTCGACCTTCCACACAAAGGCGCGCACGCGGTCGCCCAGGCGCAGGTTTTCCTTGGGGATCATCTGGTCGCGCGGCAGCATCGCCTCGAGGCGGCCCGATTCAACAATCGCGTTGCCGCGCTCCATGCGCTTGATCACACCGGTGACGAGGTGTTCCTTGCGCGCCAGGAAATCGTTGAGGATCTGCTCGCGCTCGGCGTCGCGGATCTTCTGCACGATGACCTGCTTGGCGGTCTGGGCACCGATGCGACCGACTTCCATGCCCTCGAGCGGCTCTTCAACGAAATCACCGACCTCGTATTCAGGATCCTCTTCCTGGGCCTCATGCAGCTTGTACTGGCGCGACGGCACTTCGATTTCCTCGTTCTTGACCACTTCCCAGCGGCGGAAAAAAGAGAATTCACCGGTGACCCGGTCAACCGAGGCGCGGATTTCCACGTCTTCGGTGAATTTTTTCTTGGCCGCGGACGCCAAAGCGAGTTCAAGCGCGCCGAACACGATTTCCTTGTCGACGTTCTTTTCACGGGCCAGTGCATCCACCAGCAGCAGAATTTCGCGATTCATTTCCCTCTCCCGCTTACAGCGCCGGCATCAGCCGCGCCTTGTCCACATTGCCCAGGTCGAGCTGCAGCAACTGCCCATCGACCTCCAGGCTCACTTTGCCCGATTCACTTCCGCGCAGAACACCGACAAAATTGCGCTGACCTTCCAGCGGCACCCGCAATTTCAGCTTCGCCTTCTGCCCGGAAAACCGCGCAAAGTCCTTCTCGGTGCGCAGTGGCCGGTCCAGTCCGGGCGATGAAACTTCGAGCCGGTCGTACGCCACGTTCTCGACCGTGAACAGCCGGCTGAGATGATTGCTCACCAGCGCACAGTCTTCGACCATGATGCCGCCCGGCTTGTCGATGAACACCCGCAACAAACCGCCCTTGGCCGACCGTTCCAGGTCAACCAGTTCGTAGCCCAGGCCGGCCAGCGTGTTTTCGAGCAAACCCTGTAAATCCATACAAATCGTCGCCACAAACAAAAAATGGGCGACTCGCCCATCAATTTTGTGACTTCCCTGGTAAATCCATTGTTCTGCAGAACTTTGAAGTATAACAAAAAAAGCTGAATCGTCCAATAAACGCATTCACTGGAGTTATAGGGCTGGATTACCATTTTATTTAATTAAAACAATGAGTTAATTCATAATTTGATATCCGGCGGTAACTTAGGACAAACACCCGGCTTGCAACCCCTTGTTTACTGTATATAATTACAGGAATCAGTTCACCACTTGCGGACCCAAACATGCAAACCCAGGTCGATTCAGCCAAGGCCCTGACCCCCCGCCAGGAAGAAATCCTGCGCATGATCGAGTCCCACCTTGAGCAATCGGGTTTTCCGCCGACCCGCGCCGAAATCTGCACCGCCATGGGTTTCAGCTCGCCCAATGCAGCCGAAACCCACCTGCGCGCACTGGAGCGCAAAGGCGTCATCGAGATGACCTCGGGTGCTTCCCGCGGTATACGCCTCACCCAGTCCCAGGCAGCGCCCTCTTCATTGCCGGTGATCGGTCGCGTGGCCGCCGGCAGCCCGATGCTCGCGGAACACAATGTCGAGCAGCATTGCAAGGTTGATCCCGCAATGTTCGATCCGCCGGCCGACTACCTATTGCGGGTTCGCGGCATGAGCATGCGGGATGCCGGCATCCTCGAGGGCGATCTGCTAGCGGTTCACCGCACCAGCCAGTTTCGCTCCGGACAGATTGTTGTTGCCCGTCTGCAGGACGAAGTCACGGTCAAACGCATCCAGCGCAATCGTAACAGCGTGGAACTGATCGCCGAGAATCCCGATTTCGCACCGATCGTGGTTGACCTTAAGCGCGATCCGATTGAAATCGAGGGTATTGCCGTTGGCGTTATCCGCAACGGCAAATCGCTCTGAGTGGTGTGACTGCGCGGTTGCGCGGGATGTTCAGACTGCCAGGATTGCGCTGATTGGCGCTAACAGCACCCAGAGCACCACAGGCTAAAAATTACTGCTCGGCGATGCGCCGGCCGTAGTCGCCAATCGCCTTGACCATGCGGTCAAGTTCGGCGTCAACTTTTTCCTTGGCATCTGCATCCAGCGGGTAACAGAGCAGCGACAGATCGTCGAACAACCCTGATACACGCGGCTCGCTGGCATAGACCAGCTTGCGTTGCGTGTTCTGCACCGTGGGCACCTGCATGAACTCCCGGCCGTCTTCCCAGTAGATCGACAACGTGATGATCTGGGTGTTGAGGCGAAGGAGGCGAACTATGAACTCGAAGCGCACGGTGTGCATGCCCTTCGAGCGCATCTCGATCAATCGCTGCGGCGTCAGCGGTGTACCCCGCTTCAACGCGACAACTGTTTCCTGGTCACTCAAACGCATCTCCCGACCGTCCCTGTTTGCAGACAGTCCCTAGTTTGCCGCGCTCGGTGCAGACGCTCAAATCTACCAAAATGATAAGTTTGCCAGTAAGTGGACTTATTTAAACACAAAATTAGTCAAAAAAAACAAGGGGAAGCAACGTTTTCTTGATGCTTGGTACCTTGCCCCCCTCCAGATGTTGCCTGAATCAGACACGCTCCAGGATCGCAGCCATACCCTGGCCGCCGCCGATGCACAGCGATACCAGGGCGTATTTGCCGCCGGTGCGCTGAAGCTGGCGCGCCGCCGTCAGGGCAATACGCGCGCCGGAGGCACCCAGCGGGTGGCCAACGGCAATGGCGCCACCGTTCGGATTCACGCGTTTGTCATCGAAAGCCACACCCAGGCCCTTCAGGCAGCCCAGCACTTGCGCGGCGAAGGCTTCGTTGATCTCGATGATGTCCATGTCCTTGATCGTCAGACCGACGCGGGCCAGCGCTTTTTGCGAGGCCGCAACCGGGCCGATGCCCATGATGTCGGGACGCACACCCATCGCCGCAGTGGCAATGACGCGGGCCAGCGGCTTGGCACCGGCTTTCTCGCCGGCTGCGAGTGAACCCAGAATCAGCGCGACGGCGCCGTCGTTGACACCCGAGGCGTTGCCGGCGGTGGTGACGCCACCCTCGTAAAGCGCTTTCATCTTCGCCAGTGTCGCCATGTCGGTGGTCGGGCGCGGATGCTCGTCTTCCGAGACTGCAGGCACCGGACCCTTGCGGCTGGGCGGCATTTCCACCGGCGCGATCTCACCGGCAAAGAAACCCTCGCCCTTGGCGGTTGCATATTTCTGCTGGGAGGCCAGCGCGAAGGTATCGGCCTGTTCGCGGGTGATGCCGAATTCGCGGGCCATGTTGTCCGCGGTCTGCGGCATCTGGTGGTTGCCGAACTGCTTGTCGAGTTTCGGGTTCGAAAAGCGCGGACCGATGGTGCTGTCGAACATCTTGATGCCGCGGTCGAAGGCCACCTCCGAACGACCGATGACAATCGGCGAACGGCTCATGCTTTCGACGCCGCCGACGATGAACACATCGCCTTCGCCGGCAGTAATCGAATGCGCGGCATGGGCCAGCGCGCCGAGGCCGCTGGCACAGTTGCGTTGCAGGACCGTGCCGGGGATTTCAATCGGGAAACCGGCAGACAGGCCGGCATGGCGCGCCACGCAGCGGCTGTCCTCGCCGCCCTGGTTGCCGCAACCGACAACGATGTCCTCGACCTGTTCGATCTTGAATTTTGACTTCGCCATGACGTTTTTCATGACATCGGCGAGCAGGTCATCGGGGCGGACTTTGGCCAGCGCGCCGGCATGGCGTCCGAAGGGAGTGCGCAGACCTTCGTAGAGATAGGCGTCGAGCATGATTGTTTTTCCTCTTCCTTGGGTGGGATCGATCAGGGCTTGTTGTTCAGGATTCAGGCGTCAGCAGCGAAACACCGAGTTGCGCACGGCGGCGCATCCAGATATTCGGGCGGTAACGCGGATCGGCGTAGATGCTGTTCATGTTGGCGAGCACGCGATGGATGCGCTCAACACCGACAACATCGCCGAATTTCAGCGGGCCGTTGGGATAGTTGAGTCCCAGTGTCACCGCCTTGTCGATGTCGGCCGGCTGCGCGGTGCGGCTTTGCGCGATAGAACAGCCGATATTGACGATCATTGCCACGATGCGCTGGGCGATGAAGCCCGGGCTGTCGCGGCACACGGTCACCGGCACGCCGTCGGATGCGAGCAGGCCGTGTGCGGCCTCCTTCACTTTCTCATCAGTCAGCGGCGTGCCCATGATGGTGCGGCGCTTGACCATCGGGAACAGCGTGTCGACGGCAACGGTGCGTTTCGGATCCAGGCCCTCTTCCACCGCGCAGGTCGTGGCATCCTTGCCCACCGGCGTGACCAGGATCAGTGCATCGGCCGAGGGTTTGGCGCCGCTTTCAATGCTGGCACCCAGCTTGGTCAGCAGCGCGGTCAGCACCTCATGTCCTGCCGGCTCGGCCTTGCTGACCCAGACGCTTTTCGGCTTTGCGGTTGGCGCCGGGGCTTCCGGCGCAACGATAGGCTTCATTTCCGCGTCGTAGTTGTAAAAGCCCTTCTTGCTCTTGCGGCCCAGCACGCCCGCCTCGTAACGCGATTGCATGATCGTGCTCGGGCGGTAGCGCTGTTCCTGGAAGAACTGGTTGTAGATCAGCACCGAAGCCGGCTGGGTCACATCGAGCCCGGTCAGCTCCATCAGTTCGAAGGGGCCCATGCGGAAACCGCCGACGTCGCGCATCACGCGATCGACATCGACAAATGAGGCAACACCCTCATACACCAGATGCGAAGCCTCCAGCGTGAAGCCGCGGCCGACCTGGTTGACCAGGAAACCCGGCGCATCAGTCAGCCGCACCGGCTCGCGCGTCATCCGCCTGCCGATCACCATCAGTGCTTCGGACACCCAGTTCTCGGTGAGCAGGCCGTCGATGACCTCAACCAGCTTCATCAGCGGCACCGGGTTGAAAAAATGCAGCCCGGCAAAGCGCTGCGGTGTCTTCAGCTTGGCGGCGATGGTGGTCACCGACATCGACGAGGTGTTGGTGGCGAGGATGCAGTCGGGCGTGACGATGTCTTCCAGCTCGCCGAACAGCGCGCGCTTGGCATCGAGGTTCTCCACAATTGCTTCAACGACCATGTGGCAGTCCTTGAACTCGGCCAGCGACTGCGCGACCTTGATGCGTGATACCGCCGCATCGGCCTCGGCCTGGGTCATGCTGCCCTTTTCGGCGGCACGTGCCAGCATTTTTGCGACAAAGTCGCGGGCCTCTTCCGCCGCGCCGGGACGCGTATCCATCATCGTCACGTAAAGACCGCCGGCCACCGACACCTGGATGATGCCGCGCCCCATGGCACCAGTACCGATCACGCCAACCCGCAGATCACTGCGATTTGCATCAAACCCCATGGTCAACCTTTTATCAATTAAATCAATGGCTTAATGAATTACAGGGACTATCAACGACCTTTGAATACCGGCTTGCGCTTCTCGGCGAAGGCAGCCTGGCCTTCCTTGTAATCCTCGCTCTTGTAGCAGTCGTCGACCAATTTCTGCAGTCGCGCAAGGTCGCGCTCGGCCGGAGGCTTGCCGTATTCGATCAGCGAGGCTTTCACCGAGCGCAGCGTCAGCGGCGCGTTGCCTGCGATGACCTTGGCGTAATCGACGGTGTATTGCTCGAGCTCGGCAGCGGGCACCACGCGGTTGACGAGGTTCATCTGCAGCGCTTCCTGCGCATTGAACTGGCGGGCGGTGAAGAAAATTTCCGCGGTGAACTGCGGACCCACCACATCGGTCAGCCGTTTGACGCCGACAAAACGGTAGCCCAGGCCGAGTTTGCCGGCGGGCACGCCGAACTTGGCGTCATCGGCAGCGATGCGGATGTCGCAGTTGACCGCAATCGCCGTGCCGCCGCCGATGCAGTAGCCGCGAACCATCGCGATGGTCGGCTTGGCGCATTCCTGCAGGGCCTTGCTCGCGTCATCAGCGGCCTTGTTGTAGGCGGCAACCGCGTCTTCGCTGCTGCGTTTTTCCTTGAACTGCGAGATATCGGCACCGGCAACAAAAGCCTTTTCGCCCGCGCCCTTCAACACGATCACGCCGACTTCAGGATCGGCAACGAACTGGGCCAGCAGGACCGGCAGGTTCTGCCACATCTCGAAGGACACCGCATTGTGGCGCGCCGGGTTGTTGAAAGTGATCCAGCCGATGCCGTCTTTTTTCTCGGCGAGCAGGCGATCATTGGGGGCAGTGGGTGCGTTCATGGGTGTCCTCAGAGGTTCAGAATGTGACACTTGATCAGTGTCTTGGTCGGGCAAACCGGTTCGAAACAGCGGTCACAAACAGGACGCTTATTTTAACCGAAGGCCCCGGCACTTACTTCCCCCTCCACCCGCCCCTCCGGCGAATCAGTTGCCGGGCTCGGGCATGCCGTTGCGCAACAGGTCGCGCGCGATGAACCAGCGGTGGACTTCGCTGGGCCCTTCGAAAATGCGGAACACCCGGGAGGAACGCGCGATGTATTCCAGCGGCAGATCCTTGGACACGCCCATGCCGCCGAGCAGCTGGATCGCGCGATCGGATACCCGCGCAATCATCTCGCTGCCCTGCAGCTTGACCATCGCCGCCTCGCGCCGCCAGTCGCTTTCACCCTGGTCCATTTTTGCGGCCAGGCGCCAGGTGATCCAGCGCACCATTTCCATTTCCTGCCAACTGTCGGCCAGCCACCACTGCACCTGCTGGCGCTCGGCGAGCAGTGCGCCGAAAGTTTTGCGCTCGTTGGCCTGCTTGATCATGATCTCCATGCAGCGCCGCGCGTAACCCAAAGAACGGCAGGCGATTTCCATGCGCCGCACGCCAAGCCGGTTCTGCATCGGCGCGAAACCCTTGCCAACCTCGCCCAGCACCTGGTCATCGGACAGCTCGACATTGTCGAAAAACACCGCATACGGCGCGTGTTCGCCCATGGTGTTGAACACCGAGGGAATCGACAGCCCCTTGGTGCCCTGGTCCACCAGAAAAGCCGTGATGCCGCCGCGCGAACCCTTCGTTGGGTCGGTCACTGCCATGACGATGATGAAGTCGGCCTTGCGTGCGCCGCTGATCCAGATTTTCTGGCCGTTCAACACCCATTTGCCGTTTTTGTACTCGGCGCGGGTTTTCATGCCGGCGGGGTCCGAGCCTGCACCCGGTTCGGAAATCGCGATCGCGCTTTTTTTCTCGCCGCTGGCATAGGGCAGCAGGTACTTGTCCACCTGCCCGCCCTTGCAGGTCTCGCGCAACATCCACAGGTTCGGGCTGTCCGGCGGCAGCACAAAAGGCACGATGCTGGTCTTCAGTTCCTCGATCACCACCGCCTTGGCCAGCATGCCCATACCCTGGCCACCGTATTCCTCGGGCACATCAAGGCCGTAGAGGCCGATCTCCCGCGCCTTCGCCGAGAGATGTTTCTCGGCATCAGGATCGATCAGCGGCGCATCGGTCAGGCCGCGCTCGGCTTCGCGCCGGATCACGTCACGCTCCAGCGGCAGCAGTTCCTCACGTACAAAACGGGCAACGGTATCGCGCAACATGCGCAGTTCTTCGGGCAATGTGAAATCCATCGTTTCCTCCTGTAATGCCTTGAAATCCTGATTAATCGAGCAGGATCAGCCAGTCAACGGCCGTGGCGCCCTGCGGCCCGGCGAGCACCGGGTTGAGGTCCAGCTCGCGCAGCCGCGGTCCTGCCGCCGCACCAAAGCGCGACACCGCACTGACCATCCGCGCCACCGCCTTTTTGTCCACCGGTGGCGCACCACGGACACCATCCAGCACGACCTTGCTTTTGAGTTCGTCGAGCATGCGCAGGGCTTCGGCCTCGGTGACCGGTGCGGCGCGGAACACCACGTCCTTGAACACTTCGATCAGCACCCCGCCCAGCCCGACCATGACCACCGGGCCGAAGGTCGGGTCGCGCTGCAGGCCGATCACCAGTTCAGTGGTGCCTTCGGCCATGGCCTGTACCAGCACGCCGCTGATGCGGGCATCGGCCTTGTACGTCTTGGCATTGCCGATAAGCCGTTCATAGGCTGCGCTTACGGCAGCGGCATCCTTCAGGTTCAGTGCCACACCCTTGGCTTCGGTCTTGTGCAGGATGTCCGGCGATTCGATCTTCAGCACCACCGGATAACCCAGAGCTTCGGCTGCGGCGATCGCAGCATCGGCACTGGTGGCGAGTTTCGCCGCAGCGGTCTGAACACCGCAGCTTTGCAGCAGGGCCTGACCTTCGAGACTGGAGACCGGACCTGCAGCCGCGGGCAGTTTCAACGCAGGCAGTTGCAAGGCAGCACGGGACGGCGCATCGGCCTGCCAGTTGCGCCGCGCTTCGGCATAACGCGCCAGCGCTGCCACCGCATCAACAGCAGGTTCTGCGCCGCGCAGCACCGGTATGCCGGCGCTGCGCAACTGCTGCAGGGCTTCAGCCGGTGCGGCAACCCAGCACACCACCCAGGGCTTGTTTATCAAGCCATTGATTTTATTGAATATTTTTACCAGCTTGTCAGCGTGTTTTTCCATCAACTGCAGCCACACGATGCCGATATCGACCCCGGGATCGGCCATCAGCGCGCACAGGCTGTCGAGCAGCAGTTCGGGCCGCGCGACAAACTGTCCGGTGACATCCACCGGATTGCCGGTGGTGCCAAAAGCCGGAATCACCTGCGCCAGTGCTTCACGTGTCGGCGCAGAAAGTTCGGTGACCCGCAGACCCATTTCTTCCGCACGGTCCGCCATCAGCACGCCGGCGCCACCGGATTGCGTGAGGATGCCCAGTCCGCGCCCTGCAGGCATGCGCCCTGCCGCAAGCACTTCGACAATATCGAGCATGTGTTCTTCGTTGCGCGCACGCGTCACGCCCAGCCCGCGGATCACGCCATCGAACACTGCATCGGAACCCGCCAGCGCGCCGGTATGCGAGGCTGCAGCCCGTGCGCCGGCACCGGTGCGGCCCACCTTGGTCAGCGCCAGTGGTTTGCCCAGCGCCAGTGCCTGCTCGGCCAGCGCACGCAATCCCGCGCCATTCCGTACGCCTTCGAGGTAGCCGGCACCGACACGGATGCGTGGGTCATCGAGCACGGCGCGCATCATCTGCACAAAATCGACATCACACTCGTTACCGGTGTTGATGAAATAACCGAGCCCCAGTGCGCGCTGCCGCGCCAGCGCTGCGATCGCGGTGCCGAAGGCGCCGGACTGAGTGACAAAAGCAACCGGCCCCGGTGGTGTCGGCCCTTCGGCGAACTGGCCGAAGGTGGCGATCACCTGTGTCCAGGCATTGATCAGGCCAAGGCAGTTGGGGCCGCAGAGCCGCAGGCCCGTCGCGGCGGCAGCCGTGGCGATGTCGCGCTCAAGCTGGCGGCCAGCCTCGCCCATTTCGGCAAAACCCGAGCTGAAGATCACCGCGGCACGGCCACCGCGCCGGCCCAGCGCACGTACTGAATCGAGCACCTGCGCTGCGGGCACCGCGATCACCGCAAGGTCTGGCGCTTCGGGCAGGCTATCGACATCGGAGTAACAGCGCAGCCCGGCAATTGCAGGATATTTGGGATTGACCGGATAGATGCGGCCGCGGTAACCCTTGTCGAGCAGAAAACCCAGCGTGCGGCCATTGATCTTCGACAACTCGGCGGAGGCGCCGAGAATCGCGATCGATTGCGGGTCGAGCAAGGCTTGCAGCGTGGACATCCCATCGGCCTCAGAAAAAAGTCAGCAATTGTGATGCTGATAGCACATGCCCGCGGTTGTCGGCAATCAGCGGCGGGCAAGCCAGCGCTGGTCCTTCTCCAGGCGCAGCAGATCATCAAGGCTGCGCAGACCTGCAGAAGCGGCTGCAGCCAAAACCACCTGCAACAGCTGTGCTGTCGCCGCCGCATCGGCAACCGCGTCGTGCCGGCTTTCATTGACGATCCCATACTGCACCGCCCAGTCGTCCAGCGTCGCCGGCGCTGCTCTGTTCCGAGATTTTGCTGGTGCGGGCAGCAAGGCCGGTGCCAGCCAGGCAAGATCAAGCCAGGCGTTGCGCAGTGTTGTCGCCAGCGTCTGCTCCAATGCGCGGCTGATCACCATCCGGTCGAAATCCGCATTAAATCCCGCCAGCGGTGCGGACCCGACATGCTCCAGAAACATCAGCAGCGCCTTGGCCGGATCAAGTCCGGCAAGCTGCGTGCTGCCACCAATGCCGTGGATCAGGATGTTGCCTGTGCTGCTGACCTCGCGCTGGCGCAGTACCACCGAAAAAGCCGATGCCGGCAGGACTTTTCCGGCGCAGTAATCGACGCTGCCAATCGAAAGCAGCCGGTCATGCAGTGGATCCAGACCGCTGGTTTCGACATCGGCCACAACAATGCGCAACGTGGACAATGGCGCCGTACCAGCCATCGGCTCCGTGGCACTGTGGACGGCAAGCGCCTGACGCTGGTCTGCATCCAGCACGGGGCGCCGCCACAGCCGGGTCAACCAGCCCATGCCGCCCCACTACAGGCCATAGTCCAGCGCCAGGCGCGACTGCAGCCGGCGGATCTGGCGCAGGCTTTCCTTGAGCACGCGGTGATCCACTTCGTTCAACTGCCCCGGTGCCAGCCTGTTGGGGCCGTGCCCTGACAGTTCATCACCAATCTGGGTGCGCAGGCGCAGGGTCTGCAGAAAATAAAACCCTTCGGCATAGGCATCGACTTCCTTTGCCGGGATGCCTTGCGACAGGGCTGCAAAACGCAGGCGTTCCACGGTATGGGTGTGACTGGCGCCGGCGGCCAGCGCCAGCACCCGCGCGGCATCGGTAAACAGGCGTGCACCGGAAGCCTTGAGATCAAGGGTGCCGGCCAGCGGCCCTTCTTCCTCAGTGACAAAATCACTGATCAGCCCGAGCGGTGGCCTGGTGCGCAGCGCATCGATGGCAAGTTGGCGGCGGAAGCGCGCATTGCCCGCAGCCAGTGCCGCGACATGGCGCTGCAGCGCATCCGCGAGGTCGCGGTCGCCATGCAAATGACGCAGGTCAAAAAAGATCACCGAATTCAGCAGTGCCTGCGGATCGGTGTTCGCAATCCAGTCCGAGAAATTCGCCCGCCATTCATTGAGCGACAGGCAGCAGGACGGGTTGCCGGCCATGATGCCGCCCTTGCACAAGGGAAAGCCGCAGGCATCAAGGCCGGCATTGACGGCCTGCGCAAACGGCAGCAGGCGGGCGCGCAGTGATGCCGCATCGGCATCGCCGGCATCAAACACCAGGCCGTTGTCCTGATCGGTGCTGATCGTCTGCTCGAAACGGCCTTCACTGCCGAAAGCCAGCCAGCACCAGCGCAGCCCCTGCAAATCGTGACGCGCGCGCTCAAGGTCGATCAGGCGCCGCGTCAGCGCATCATTCAGCGTCGAGATGATCAGTGTCAGATGCTGCGACGACACCCCCTGGCCCAGCATCACCTTTGCCAGCCGCCGGATGTCGCCGGCCGCAGCGCGCAATTCGTCGAGGCTGCCGGCCTCGGCCACGGTGCGGTGGATTGCGCGCAGGCTGACACGCTGCAGCGCAAACAGGTCGCGCTCGGTGACCACGCCGATGATGCGGCCACCGTCGCAGACCGGCACATGGCGGATGCCGCGGTCAGCGATCAGCAGCGCGGCCTCGTACGCACTGGCCTCGGCCGGAAGGGTCAATGGATCCGGGGTCATCACGCTGCCGATCGGCGCCGACAGGTCGCTGCCGGCCAGCGCGATGCGGTCGAGAACATCATGCCGGGTGAAGATGCCGAGTGCATGGCCGTCCGTGTCGACGATCAGCATCGAACCGATCTTGCGCGACTGCATGATGCGCAGCACCTCGGCGACCGGCTTGTCCGGCCCGCAGCTCACCGGAGCGCGTGCGATCAGGCTGCGCAGCGTCCGGCTCATCGCCTGCTGTTCCGCCGCTGCCGCGTTGTGCTGCAGTCTCAGCAGGCGCCGCGACTCGTCGAGCATGTTGGCCAGGAAGGCCATGGTGAATTCGCGCAGCGGTGTGCTGCGGCCGAGCAGTTCGCTGAATTTCGCCGCGGGCAGCTCGCAGGTGAAAGTGTCGGTGACCGCGACATAGGGGCTGATCACCGGACGCGACTCGAGCAGCGCGCTGACCGAAAAACACTCCCCCGGTCCGCGCACCACGGCCTGGTCAACACCGCCATGCCCGGCACTGAAGGGCCGGTGACAGACCGCGCCACGCTGGATGATGTACAGGCGCTGCGGCATGCCCTGGGCCGGATCAAGGATCACGCTGTCTTTGGGGTAATAGCCCAGCTCGATTTCACCGGCCAGCCTGGCGAGATGTTCATCGGCCATCCGCGAAAAAGGCGCATGGCTGCGCAGGAAACGCTCAATACCCGCAATCACCGGTGCCGATGCTGCAGGTGTCGGAGGCTGGTCGGCGGGAACCATCGGGAACTCAATGCCGCCCGTTCACCAAGCCCATGTCCGGCAAGCTACCCGGCAGGCGAGTTTCGCCTGGCTGACGCGAACTGGAGTTTCTTATTTTTTCTGTTTTAAAACAATTACTTACAGAAAACTTAATGTGTCTTTCCCGCAAGATGCGGGGGTACCGGCAAGGCCACGACATCAATCCCCTCCTCACGCAGTGATTCAACTTCCTGCGGCAGTGCAGTGCCGCGGATATGGCGTTCGGGCGCTTCCTGGTAGTGAATCTTCCGCGCCTCTTCGGCAAAGGCGCGGCCGACATCCTCGGTGTTCTCGACGATGTGCGAGATCAGCTTGAGCATGCGCGCGCCATCAAAATTGGCGTAATGACCGGCGTCCTGGGCCACCTGCTCGCCACGTGCTTCCTCGACCCCGCGGTCAGGCTTGCCGGTGTTTACACGTGCCGCGGTCAGCAGGCGCCGGACTCCGGTGCTTGAGCAGATCGGGCAGCTGAGCAGATGCTCCCTGTGCTGGCGTTCAAAATCCTCGCTCGAGGAAAACCAGCCTTCGAAGCGGTGTTCGTTGTCACAACCGAGGTCAAAAACGATCATGGTTCCTGATATCCGTGGTGGGCGAGACCGGACTCGAACCGGTATGGCTTGCGCCGAGGGATTTTAAGTCCCTTGTGTCTACCAATTTCACCACTCGCCCCGAATCGGGAGCATACCCGAGGGGCTTCGTAATGGTGGAGGCGGGGGTCGGAATCGAACCGGCGTACACGGCTTTGCAGGCCGCTGCATAACCACTCTGCCACCCCGCCACTGAAACTTGGGTAAACCGCAGGAACTAAAAGGGGAAAACGGCTGGCAGATACCACCCGTTTTCCCCAGGATATGGAGCGGGAAAGGAGGCTCGAACTCCCGACCTCAACCTTGGCAAGGTTGCGCTCTACCAACTGAGCTATTCCCGCGTAATCGGCCGCAGATTATACGCCAAAGCGCAGCGCCGCCGCAACACAGACTACCGCCCCGCCTGCCAGGCCATGCGCAGGTAATACCCCATCGAAAGCAGGGTCAGGCCGGCGGCCGCCCAGATCAGCCAGTTACCCCAGTACTGCGGATCAAATTGGCCGATCGGATCGTGATACAGCAGCATGGGAATCGCAATCATCTGCGCCGCGGTCTTGATCTTGCCGAGCATCGACACCGCGACGCTGCGCGCCTGCCCTATTGCGGCCATCCATTCGCGCAGCGCAGAAATTGCGATCTCGCGGCCGATGATGATCAGCGCCACCACGGCATCGATGCGATCCAGCTGAACCAACACGATCAGCGCGGCAGCAACCATCAGTTTGTCGGCCACCGGATCAAGAAATGCACCGAAGGCCGAAGTCTGGTTCAGTCGACGCGCCAGCCAGCCGTCGAGCCAGTCGGTGATGGCCGCGACGGTGAAGATCACGGTGGCTACCAGGTTCTGGGTGGCCTGCGACATCCAGTGCTGCTCGAAATAGAACACGCCGACGAACAGCGGGATCATCACGATGCGCAGCCAGGTCAGCAGGATCGGCAGGTTGAAGGTCATCGTTTTTGCCTAATGCAATGCGTCGTAGATGCGTTGTGCCAGCTCGTTGCTGATGCCTTCGACCCCGGCAATGTCCTCGACACTTGCCGAAAAAACGCCGCGCAGGCCGCCGAAGCGTGCCAGCAGCCGCTGGCGGCGCCTGGCGCCGATGCCGGGTATGTCCTCCAGCGCCGAAACCGAACGCGCCTTGGCACGGCGCGCACGATGGCCTTCGATGGCGAAACGGTGGGCTTCATCGCGAATCTGCTGGATCAGGTGCAAACCGGCATGGTCTGCGGGCAGGCGTATCGCTTCTTCACGGCCGGGAATCAGCAATTGCTCGAGGCCGGGCTTACGTGATTCACCCTTGGCCACGCCGATCAGCGCAACGCCCGTCAACCCCAGTTCATTCATCACGTCCACTGCCACACCCAGTTGCCCCGCGCCGCCGTCGATCATCACCAAGTCGGGCATCTTACCCTCCCCGGCCACCACTTTGCGATAACGCCGCGTCAATACTTCGCGCATCGCACCGTAGTCATCTCCGGGTGTCACATCGCGGATGTTGAAGCGGCGGTATTCGCCGTTCTGCATCGCGCCTCGGTCATAGACAACGCAGGAGGCCACCGTCGCTTCGCCCTGGGTGTGGCTGATGTCGAAACATTCAATGCGCTGCACCGATTCCGGCAGCATCAGCCCCTGCTGCAGGGCGCTGAGTTTTGCAGCATCGTCGATCCGCTGCGCGCCACGCTGCATCGCACCGAGCTCGGCATTCTTGCCGGCCATCTCCAGCCAGACCCGGCGTTCGCCGATCGGATTGGCGCTCAATTGCACTTTGCGGCCCGCACGGGCGTTGAGCGTGTCCTGCAGGCCTTCACCCGCCGGCAGCGCATCAAGTACCAGTTGCGGCGGCACCGGATGCTGCAGATAGTGCTGCGCCACAAACGCCTCGATGATCAGCGCCGGATCGGCGTCTTCGGCGTTCTGCGGGAAAAAATTGCGGTCGCCCAGGTGCAGGCCGCCGCGGATCATCACCAGGTTGACGCAGCAGATGCCGGCTGCGCTGCGGCAGGCGATGACATCAACATCGCGACCGCCCTCGGCGCTGACATACTGGCGCTCGCGCACCTTGCGCAAGGCGGTAATCTGGTCGCGGCAGACCGCGGCCTCTTCGTAACGCATCGCTTCGGCCGCAGCGTTCATGCGGGCGGTCAGCCGGTCGAACACCGCGCCCTCCTCTCCGGACAGGAACATCTCGGCGCTGCGCACATCGTCGGCATACTCGGATTCGCTGATCAGCTGTACACAAGGCGCCTTGCAGCGCTGGATCTGGTGCAGCAGGCAGGGCCGCGAGCGGTGTTCAAACACGCTGTCCTCGCAGGTGCGCAGGCGGAACACCTTCTGCAGCAGCTGCATGCTGTCACGCACCGCGCCGGCGTTGGGGAAAGGTCCGAAATAGTGGTGTTTGCGCTCCGGCGAACCGCGGAAAAAACCCAGCCGCGGATAACGATGGCCGCTCAACATCAGGTACGGGTAGGACTTGTCGTCACGAAACAGGATGTTGTAGCGCGGCGCCAGCGATTTGATCAGATTGTTTTCAAGCAGCAGAGCCTCGGCTTCGGAGCGCGTCACCGTGGTTTCGATGCTCGCGATCTGCGCCACCATCAGCCGGATCCGCGGCGACAGGGTCTCGCTGCGCTGGAAGTAGGAACTGACCCGCTTGCGCAGGTCGATCGCCTTGCCGACGTAGAGCACCTCCCCCGCGCTGCCGAGCATCCGGTACACGCCCGGCAGGTGCGGCAGCGCAGCGGCGATTGCGGCGGGTTCGGTCACGATGAGCCCCGTTCAGCCCGGCAGCGGCCGCCGCAAATAAGCGGCGATGTCGGCAAACACCTGCTCGAACATCGCCGTGGTCAGGCGCCGGGTATTGGTGTTGTAGCGGCTGCAGTGGTAGCTGTCGAAAAGCTTAAGTGATCGCGGCAGGTCGTGCTGCGCACCGTGGGCAAAGGCATGTGCGGCCACCCGCAGCCCGAGGCCGCGCAGTACCGCCTGGTGGGCCACGGTGCCCAGGGCCAGGATCGCAGTTCCCGGCGCCAGCGCTGCAAGTTCGGCGCCGAGGTAGCCGTTGCATTCACGCACCTCGGCCGGCAGCGGCTTGTTTTCCGGGGGCAGGCACTTCACCGCATTGGTGATACGGCAGCCCTTCAGGCGCAACGCGTCATCCGCTGACAGCGATTCGGGATGGCTGCCATAGCCATAACGGTGCAGGGTCTGGTAAAGCAGGATACCGGCGTAATCACCGGTGAACGGACGGCCGCTGCGGTTGGCGCCGTGCATGCCCGGCGCCAGCCCGACGATCAGCAGTTGCGGATGGTCATCACCGAACGGTGGCACCGGCCTCGCGTGGTAATCAGGGTATTCGCGGCGCACCCCGGCCAGATGCCCGGCCAGGCGTGGACAACGCGTACAGTCGGTGCTGAACGGTGCAGCGTTCGATGCAACCGCGACGCCGGCTGCCGGGCGCGCTGTCCGCGGCATGGTTCAGGCGGTCGCCGGACCGGCGTTGAGCACGGCAACTACCTGCCGTGCAGCCGCCAGTTGCTGCGCATCACCACCAGCCGGCAGGAACAGCCGCGCAATCCGCGCCCTGCTGGCCTCGCTGATGTCATGGCGCAGGCCGTCGAGCAGCACATCCGCCGACTTCGGGTTGTTGCAGACCAGCACCATGTCGCAACCGGCCTGCAACGCCGCCACACCGCGCTCGATCACGCCACCCACGACACTGGCGCCTTCCATGCTCAGGTCGTCGCTGAAAATGACGCCGTTGAAGCCCAGGTCGCCACGCAGCACCTTCTGCAGCCAGTGGCTTGAAAAACCGGCGGGCGCCGGATCGACCTGCGGGTAAATCACATGCGCCGGCATCACGCCCTGCATGCCGGCCGCTGCCATGCGCCGGAATGGCAGCAGATCTTCGGCCTCGATCTGCGCGTAAGTCCGGTCATCGACCGGCACTTCGTGGTGTGAATCGGCACGCACATGGCCATGACCGGGAAAATGTTTGCCCACTGCCGCCATGCCGCCCTGCACCAGCCCGCGCATCAGCGCGATGGCCAGTTCGGCAATGACGTCGGCGCGGCTGTGGAAGGCGCGGTCGCCGATCACACCGCTGTTGCCGTAATCGACATCCAGCACCGGCGTGAACGACAGATCCACACCCTGCGCACGCAGTTCGGCGGCCAGCAGCAGGCCGGTGGCTGCAGCATCCGCCAGCGCCCGTTGCGGATCAATGTCCCAGAGATGACCCAGCTTGCGCATCGGCGGAAGCTGGGTGAAGCCTTCACGAAAGCGCTGCACCCGTCCGCCTTCATGGTCCACCGCGATCAGCAGCCGTGGCTCGCGCAGCGCATGGATTTCCGCGGTCAGCGCGGCAAGCTGTGCGCAGGATTCGAAGTTGCGGCTGAACAGGATGATGCCACCGACCAGCGGATGGCAGAGGCGTTCACGGTCTTCGGCAGTCAGTGTTGTGCCGGCGACATCGAGCATCACCGGTCCGAGGGGCAGTTTTTTGGTCATTTTTCGAGCACCACGCAGGCGCAGGCCAGACTGGATTCGTCGCTGATGGTCAAGTGGTGGCCGTTGATGCCGGCATCGCGCACCATCGCTCCCAGGGCCTCACTGAATGCCAGGTCCGGCTTGCCGAGCTTGTTCTGCACCACACTGATGTTCTGCAGGGTCACCGGGTAGCGGAAACCGGTGCCCATGGCCTTGGAGAAGGCCTCCTTGGCGGCAAAGCGGTTGGCGAGGAAAAACACCTTCTGCTTGCTGCGCTCGAAGCGCGGCCGCTCATCGGGCGTCAGTACCCGATGCACGAAGCGCTCGCCGTATTTTTCAAACAGCCGCGCCACACGATGCGGTTCGACCACGTCGATGCCGATGCCGTAGATCATCGCCGTACCTTCATCACCCTGAGGTAATCGGCCACGGTAGCCGCAAGACCCAGTTCCAGCGCATCGGCCACCAGGGCATGCCCGATCGAAACTTCGGCGACACCAGGCACCGCTGCGAGGAAGGCCGGCAGATTGTCGCGATTCAGGTCATGACCTGCATTGACCGCGAGCCCCGCGGCCTGCGCGGCCTTTGCAGCGGCGGCATAACGCGCAAGCATTGCCGCGGCCTCGCTTGAGTCCCTGCCCGCGGCATGGGCCGCGGCATAGGGTTCGGTATAAAGCTCGACACGGTCGGCGCCGGTGGCTGCAGCCTGTTTCATCGCCTCCGGCTCGGGATCCATGAACAGGCTGACGCGGATGCCGAGCCGGTGCAGTTCATCAACAACCGGCTTCAACCGCGCCGCATCATGCTCGATGTTCCAGCCATGGTCCGAAGTGAAGGCTGCGGGATCATCGGGCACCAGCGTGCACTGCGCCGGGCGCACAGCGCGTGCCAGCTCCAGCAGCGGCGGCTCGAAGGGATTGCCTTCGATGTTGAATTCGGCACCACGGCGGGCCGCAAGCAATGCCGCCAGCTCATGCACATCGCCGGCACGGATGTGCCGCGCGTCCGGTCGCGGATGGACGGTGATGCCGTGGGCGCCGGCATCGAGTGCTATCGTTGCAGCGCGCAGCACACTGGGTATGCCCAGGCTGCGCGAATTGCGCAGCAGTGCGATCTTGTTGACGTTGACGCTGAGGCTGGTCATGCTGAATCGGCTTGCCGTTTACCCGGTTCTGTTTATCCGGTTAATTTATCCGGTTACATCTGCTGCAGGTCGCGCAGCAGCTGTCGCGTGTGCAGCGTCTGGTCGCCGAGGCAGTGGTTGATCAGTGCGCGCATCAGGATCTTGCTCTGCTGCACGGTGCGCGGATCGGTATAACGGTCCATGGCCATGTCGATCAGCGTCTGCCCCGCCAATTCTACGCCGCTTTGCCCCCGGTCCCGGGCGGCGAGCACCGGACCGCGCTCCGGTATGTAGCGGTAATTCAGCTCGGGACTGACCCCGTCACCGGACTCGGCTTCGCGGTCGAGCACCAGGCCGTAGCCGAGTTCCTGCAGCAGGATGCGTTCAAAGCGCCGCAGCACTGCGGCATGCTCCCCGCCGGTGGCGAGCTGGCTCAGCGCTTCGGCATAGGCATCAAACAGCTGCTCATGCGGGTCTTCGCGCGGCATCAGCTTCAGCATCAGCTCGTTAAGGTAAAAGCCGCAGATCAGGGAGAGGCCGCGCAGCGGAGCATATCCGCCCTGCCACTCCGCCTTGTGCAGGGTCTTCAGCTCGTTTTTGCCGGCCCAGGCTAGCAGCAGCGGCTGGAACGCCATCAGTACGCCGCGCAGCGCGGAACGCGGCCGCCGCGCGCCGCGGGCAATCACCGCGACACGGCCATGGTGGCGGCTGTAAACCTCGGCAACGAGGCTAGTCTCGCGGTACGGGTAGGTGTGCAGCAGGTAAGCGGGTTCGGCGTCACGGCGGGCCGGGCTGGCGGTAACCATTGTCGATCAGCGGGAACCTAATATTTTTTTATAAGCCATTGTTTTTATTATATATTTTATTCAATGCCTAGGCGTTTGAGTATGCCCAGATCATCCGCCCAACCCGACTTCACCTTGACCCAGACCTCAAGGTAAACCTTGCCGCCGAACAGTTTCTCCATGTCCATCCGGGCCTGCGTTGAAATTTCCTTGAGCTTGGCGCCACCTTTGCCGATGACGATGCCCTTGTGACCCGCCTTGTCGACGAGGATACCGGCGTGGATGCGGCGCAGCCCGCCTTCGAGCTCGAATTTTTCGATTTCCACTATGGCCGCGTACGGCAACTCCTCACCCAGCGAGCGGAACAGTTTTTCACGGATCAACTCGGCGGCGAGCATGCGTTCGCTGGCGGTGGTGATTTCATCCTCGCCGTAGAGCCGCTCCCGTTCCGGCAGATGCTCACGCAGCGCCGCCAGCAGGTCATCGACGCCGAGACCACTGCGTGCCGAAACCGGCACGATCGCTTTCGGCTGCGCCAGTTCATGGATTTCACCCAGCAGGGGCAACAGTTCGTTCTTGTTCCCCACGGCATCCACCTTGTTCACGGCCACAACCAGCGGCACTTCAGCGCTGATCAGTCCCTGCACTTCGCGGTCTGACGCATCCAGCCGGGGCGCGGCCACCACCCACAGCACGGCATCGACATCGGCAATGCTGCGCGTCACGCTGCGGTTCATGATGCGGTTCAGCGTGCCGCCGTGGCGGGTCTGGAAACCGGGGGTATCGACGAACACGAACTGCGCATCGGGCGCAGTGACAATGCCGATCACCCGCTGCCGCGTGGTCTGTGGCCGGCGCGAGGTGATGCTGACCTTCTGGCCAACCATGCGGTTGAGCAGCGTCGACTTGCCGACATTGGGCTGGCCGATGATGGCGACGTAACCGGAGCGGTGATTCATTCTGGCTTCACTTTGGCATAGGCCTTGCGCGCGGCCTCCTGTTCAGCGGCACGGCGGCTGCCGCCGCTGCCCTCGGTGCGGATGTCCAGGGCTTCCAGCGCGCACTGCACCTCGAAAGTCTGGGCATGGGCATGGCCGCGGGTCGCCAGCAGCGTATAGACCGGCAGCGCCAGGCCGCGGCCCTGTGCGTATTCCTGCAGCAGGGTCTTTGCGTCCTTGCCGCTGGTGCGTGTGTCAATGCCGGCGAGGCTCTCGGCAAACAGTGATTGCACCACGGTCTGCGCAGCGGCAAATCCGCCATCAAGCAGCGCCGCACCGATGACTGCCTCCAGCGCATCCGCGAGTATCGACGGTCGCGTGGCGCCGCCACTGCGCAGCTCACCCTCCCCCAGCAGCAGCTGTGTGCCTATGCCTTGCGCCTGGGCGATCGACTGCAGTGAATGCTGGTTGACGAGGTTCGCGCGCAGCCGCGACAGCTCGCCCTCGCTCAGTTCGGGATAACGCTGGTGCAGTTCGAGGGCGACCAGGCAGTTGACGACGCTGTCGCCGAGAAATTCAAGCCGCTCGTTGTGCGGCTGGCTGTGGGAGCGGTGAGTCAGCGCGCGGCGCAGCAGTGCCGCGTCGCGGAAGCGGTAACCAAGCCGGCCTTCGAGTTCCCGCTCCGCCACAGTGCCGGGGCTTGCCGTCAGCGGCCCGCCGAGGTCGGTTGGAATTCCATGCACGCGCTGAGGTTGTAGAACAGCGGCACGCGCGCCGAGTAGGCGGCGCTGAACACCAAGTTGTTGCCTTCCTTGGTCACTTCGACATCGTTGTAGGTGATCGACTTGATGCCATCAATGGTGGCACGGTTGTTGAACGCCACATTGATCTCGCCCCGGCTGGCATTTTTCAGCGCGCCATCATTGGCCATCGCGCGAAAGGCCTTCTGGATGGTGTAGAACTCGGCATAGGCGGGACCGATCTTGAAGCCAAGCATCGCGGCCGCGATGGCAATCATCGAAAAAATCAGGAAGCCGGTGATTGAAAGGCCGCGCTGCGAACGCTGTGTCTGCTGGGTTTTATGCATTTTCCACATACTCGTCTCCAGTTTCTGTAAGTATCAGTTGACCGAATCCGCTGACTGACTCAATCGATCGATTCAGTTGATCGACTGCCCGATACGCTTCAGTTCGTCAAAGTTCCACCAGATCATGAACGCCTTGCCGACGATATTGCGTTCCGGGACGAACCCCCAATACCGGCTGTCGCTGCTGCTGTCGCGGTTATCACCCATCAGAAAATAATGCCCTTCGGGGACTTTGCAGCGAAAACCCGTTTCATTGTAGGCACAATTGTCGCGGAAGGGAAAGCGCTGCACCCCGCTCAGTTGCACCGGGGGCACTTCAGCCTGGGTGAGCACCGCATGCCGGTGTTCACCGAGCCGTTCCTGCAGTCGCTTCGCGGCGACGAAATTTAGGCCGCCTTCGAGGTAGTTGTAATCGCCGTCGGCCTGGTATTCGACTTCGCGGCCGTTGATGCTCAGGCGTTTGCCGGCATAGACGATGTCATCTCCGGGCAGGCCGACCACCCGCTTGATGTAGTCGAGCGAGGGGTTTTCCGGATAACGGAACACCATCACCTCGCCGCGCTGCGGCTCATTGATGCTGATGATGCGGTCGTTCAGCACCGGCACGCGGATGCCGTAGGTGAATTTGTTGACCAGGATGAAATCGCCGATCAGCAGCGTCGGCAGCATCGAGCCCGACGGAATCTTGAACGGCTCGACCAGGAAGGAGCGCAGCACAAACACCACCAGGATCACCGGAAAGAAGCTGACCGGGTATTCGATCCACCACGGCTGCACCTCGCCCGGGGAACGGTGCCGGGCGAAATAATATTTTTCCGCGGCCCATACCGCACCGGTCAGCACCAGCAGTACCAGCATGATCAGTGCGAAGTTCATGTCTGCAACCCTATTTGTCGACCTGCAGGATGGCGAGGAAGGCCTCCTGCGGAATTTCCACGGTTCCGACCTGTTTCATGCGCTTCTTGCCGGCTTTCTGCTTTTCCAGCAGCTTTTTCTTGCGCGTGATGTCGCCGCCGTAGCACTTGGCAAGCACGTTCTTGCGCATGGCCTTGACGGTTTCGCGGGCGATGATGTGGGCGCCGATCGCCGCCTGGATCGCGATGTCGAACATCTGGCGCGGGATCAGTTTGCGCATGCGCTCGGCGACATCCCGGCCGCGGTACTGGGCGTTGGCCCGGTGCACGATCAGCGACAGCGCATCGACACGCTCGCTGTTGATCAGGATGTCCAGCCGCACCAGGTCGCCCGCCCGGTATTCCAGGAAGTCGTAGTCCAGCGAGGCATAACCGCGGGATACCGATTTCAACCGGTCGAAGAAATCCATCACCACTTCGTTCAGCGGCAGTTCGTAGGTCAGCATCACCTGGCGGCCCAGGTACTGCATGTTCTTCTGCGCGCCGCGTTTTTCCGTGCACAGCGACATCACCGGCCCGACATAATCGCTGGGCACCAGGATCGAGGCGGTGATCATCGGTTCGCGGATTTCGGCGATCTGCGATACGTCAGGCAGCCGCGACGGGTTCTCGATTTCCAGCACTGTGCCGTCGCGCTGCAGCACCTGGTAAACCACCGTTGGAGCAGTGGTGATCAGGGACATGCCGTATTCGCGTTCCAGCCGCTCCTGCACGATGTCCATGTGCAGCAGGCCGAGAAAACCGCAGCGGAAACCGAAGCCCAGCGCCTGCGAGGATTCGGGTTCGAAACGCAGCGAGGAATCGTTGAGGTGCAGCTTTTCCAGTGCGTCGCGCAGTGCCTCGTATTCGTTGGACTCCACCGGATAAAGGCCGGCGAAAACCTGCGGCTTGATTTCCTTGAAGCCGGGCAAGGGCTCCGTGGCCGGCCGGTTGGCAAGCGTGACGGTATCGCCGACCTTGGCGGCCTTCAGTTCCTTGATGCCGGCGATGATGAAACCCACTTCACCGGCGGAAATTTTTTCCCGGGCCTGCGACTTCGGCGTGAACACACCGACCTGCTCGCACAGGAACTGGCCGGCGGTCGACATCAGCAGGATGCGGTCCTTCGGCTTCAGTTCGCCATCAACGACGCGCACCAGCATCACCACGCCGACGTAATTGTCGAACCAGGAATCGATGATCAACGCCTTCAGCGGCGCCGCCGGATCACCCTTGGGCGGCGGCACCTGCTTCACCACCGACTCCAGCACCTCGGTAATGCCCTCGCCGCTCTTGGCGCTGACGCGCACCGCATCCTTGGCCGGAATGCCGATGATGTCCTCGATTTCGGCGGCAACACGCTCCGGCTCGACCTGCGGCAAGTCCATCTTGTTGAGCACCGGCACCACTTCGACGCCCTGCTCGATCGCGGTGTAGCAGTTGGCCACCGTCTGCGCCTCGACGCCCTGCGAGGCGTCCACCACCAGCAGCGCGCCTTCGCAGGCCGCCAGCGAGCGCGAAACCTCGTACGAAAAGTCGACGTGGCCCGGGGTATCGATCAGGTTGAGCTGGTAAACCTTGCCGTCGAGCGCCTTGTAGGTCAGCGCGGCCGTCTGCGCCTTGATGGTGATGCCGCGCTCGCGCTCGAGGTCCATCGAGTCGAGGACCTGCGACTCCATCTCGCGGTCGGACAGGCCGCCGCAGCGCTGGATGAAACGGTCAGCCAGCGTCGATTTGCCGTGGTCGATGTGGGCGATGATCGAAAAATTGCGTATGTGCTGCATGCTCGGGGGTAATGAGGCATCAGAGGGGCAGCCAAGGCCCAGCAAAAAGGGCACTCTGGAAGACCCGGAGTGCCCCGACTTGTCCGTAACACCGTGTATTTTAGCGGATTTTCCGCAAGTAATCAGTAACCGCGGGGATGTCGAGGTGGTAGTGGCAGAGCTCCGTTTCGCCGTGCATCAGCACCGGCACCCATACGCCGTGCCGGGCCTGGAGCTGCGGATCGCCATCGACATCGACCACTGCCAGCCCGAAACCGAATTCAGCACGCAGCGGCTCCAGTGCCGCCAGCATTTCCTCGCAGAGATGGCAGCAGGGCCGGCCATAAAGCGTCAGTGCCAGCCCCCCGGCCATCATTGCATCAGTTGCCGTCGATGCGGAACGGGATGTAGAGCGAGTTGCCGCTGCGGCGCACCAGCAGCGCAACGATGCGGCCCTTGTCAAAACCGGACATCAGCTGGCGGAACTGCTCCACCGTCTTCACATCCTGGTTGTTGACGGCAAGGATCACGTCGCCGCGGCGCAGGCCGGCGCGGGCCGCCGCACCCTGCACGCTGTCGACAAAAATCCCGCCTTCGGCAACCTTGAGTTCCTTGCGCTGTGCCTCATTGAGCTCGGCAAGGCCCATGCCGAATTCGCCGACGGCCGGCGGCTGCGGCTTGCCGCGGGGCTGGCGGCTGCTGCGGTCATCGTTGATCTCGGCCACCACCACCTGGAAATCACGGGTGGCCTTGTTGCGCCAGACCTGCACCGTGACCTTGCTGCCGGGTTTGGTGCCGCCGACCACGCGCGGCAGATCCTCGGACGCATTCACCGGCTTGCCGTCGAAGCGCAGGATCACGTCGCCGGCCTCGATGCCTGCTTTTTCCGCAGGGCCGCCCTTCTCAACCGAATTCACCAGCGCGCCCTGCGCTTTGGGCAATCCAAAACCGTCGGCCAATTCCTTGGTCACCGCCTGAATCACCACGCCGATGCGGCCGCGGGTGACCTTGCCGGTGGTGCGCAGCTGCTGGGCGATGTCATTGGCCACATCAATCGGGATGGCAAAGGACAGCCCCATGAAGCCGCCGGTGCGGCTGTAGATCTGCGAATTGATCCCAACCACCTCGCCACGCATGTTGAACAGCGGGCCGCCGGAATTGCCGGGGTTCACCGCAACGTCGGTCTGGATGAAGGGCACGAAGTTTTCCTGGGGCAGTGATCGGCCCTTGGCACTGACGATGCCCTTGGTCACGGTGTTCTCGAAACCGAAGGGTGAACCGATGGCCACCACCCATTCACCGACCTTGAGCTTGTTCGCGTCGCCGAAACGCACCATCGGCAGGCCGCTGGCGTCGATCTTGATCAGCGCCACGTCGGTGCGTCGGTCGGCGCCGATGACCTTGGCCTTGTATTCGCGCTTGTCAGTCAGGCGCACGGTCACTTCCTCTGCACCCTCGATGACATGGGCATTGGTCAGGATGTAACCATCAGCCGAAATGATGAAGCCCGAACCCAGCGACTGCGGCTGGAATTCACGCGGCCCCTGGTTGGGATTGGGAATGAAGCGGCGGAAAAATTCATAAAACGGATCGTTCTCGTCAAGCTGGGGCAGCCGCTGTGCGGTATTGCCGCGCGGCGCCTGGGTGGTGCTGATGTTGACGACCGCAGCCCCCTGCTTCTCCACCAGCTCGGTGAAATCCGGGAGCTGCGCTGGCGCTGTGGCAGGCAGCACCACGAACACGAGGGCAAGCAATGCGGGCAGAAGGCGGGCAAAAGAGGCATTCATGGCGGGTTCCGGAGAACGGGGGTTGTTTGCGTGGATCTTGGGGGAAAATTGCTCTGGGGTGTTTCAGCGCGGCTGCGCCGAGGCAGCGCGGGGTTCCAGCGATCGCGCCAGCTGCATCACGGTTTCGGCGGGCGTTTCACCCAGCACCGTGACCGAGTGGCCGTTGACCACACGGGTATAGACATGCACAGCACCCTGGTGGCGCAACGCAGGTTTTTTGTCGATCTTGGTCTGCGCCTGGGACTGCGGCTCGATGAATACCGATATCGCGGCGAGACCATCGGAGAACACCAGGTGCGAGGTCGTGGTGCCGGGTTTGCCGGGCATTGAACGCCGCAATTCCATCAGCTTGGTGAAACCCGGGGGCTGCTGGCCGACCACCCAACCCGAGTCGCCGCTGTCGGCTGCAGTCAACTCCGTGCGCTCAACGCGCCAACCCTTGCTTTGCGGCGCATAACGCGAGCGCACCATGTCACGGTTGAACTTGCCGCCGATTTCCAGCGTGGAGAAGGAAAACGACTCCACCACCTCGTTCTTTTCGTTCATCGTGCGCGAGCGCAGCGGCAGACCGGTTTTAAGGTCGGCACAAAAGCGGCGTGCGTAACGCAGCTTGTCCCTGGGTTGCAGCGCCACCCACTGGCAGTCCACTCCGGCGACGCGATCCACCGATTCCTTGACGATGCGGTAGTGCTGAGAAAGGTCCTGGATTTTTTCAAGCCGTATCGGAAACTGGCGCGAGCCGCGGGGATCGATCAGTACGGTTTTGGTCAGCGGCAGGTAGCAGACGACCTGATCGTTGGTGCGGATGACCTCGCGTGCCGGGCCGTCCAGTGTTTCGAGGCGCTCAAGCACGCCGCCGGCAGGATTGACAAAATGCGCAATGCGCGAGGTCTCGGCCTGGCCGGACTGGTTGTAAATGAAGGTGCCCGAATAATTCACGGTGCGGCTCGAAGCCGCCATTTTTTCCAGCATGGCCAGCGCTTCGCGCTGGGTATCCACGGGAGCTGCTGAGAGCGTGGCCGGCAGCAAGCCGGCAACCAGCAGCAATCCCTTGCGCGACAGGGCAATCACGGCAATCAGCGCCCGGCCTCGGGCTGTGCCGAGATGGTGCGGATATAAGGTGCCACGCCCTGCAGGCTGCTGCTCGGCGATACACCCTGGTGTGCGAGTAGATATTCATTGACCGCGCCATTGGCCGGCGCACTGACCAGTTGCGCCTCGGCGACAGCAGGGACCTGCGTGTTCGTCGCCAGTTCGGCTGCGGGCTGGGTCGTGGTCTGGGTCGAAAATGCCATCCAGCCAACAACCGCGACTGCCGACAGCGAAGCCGCCGCTGACAAGGCAAAAGTCATGGCACGCGACGAGCGGTCATTGCGGCGCGGCGCCAGCACGGTGGGCTCGGACTCGAGTGCTGCCGCCACACGCGCGGACACATCCACTGCCGCATGCTGGCCGCGCATCACGTCGCCGATCAGGTGGTAGGTTGCCCAGCATTCCCGTGCCTCGGGGGTATCACCCAGCCGCAACATGGCCTGGTGGCCGTCCTGCCCGCCGAGTTCGCTGTCCATCAATGCTGATATCTTTTCCATGCCACCGTCTCCTGACTTTACTGCTGCAAACTTGCTGCCGCAAATTTACCGCCTCAAACACTCACCATCTCTTATCCTTGCTGGTGCCCAGCAAGGGTCGCAATTTTTCCGCCACCGCTTCCCGTGCCCGGAAGATCCGTGAACGCACGGTTCCCACGGGGCACTGCATCACTTCGGCGATTTCCTCGTAACTCAGTCCTTCAACCTCGCGCAGCGTGATCGCTGTGCGCAACTCCTCAGGCAACTCCTGCAGCGCCTGGTTCACCGTATCGCCGACCTGGCGGCTCATCATCTGGTTTTCCGGGGTATTCAGGTCGCGAAGCTGCTCGGCACCCTCGGTCGATTCGGCTTCTTCGGCATCCAGCTCCGTGCTGGTCGGCGCGCGGCGCCCCATCGCGACCAGATGGTTCTTCGCCGTGTTGATGCCGATGCGATAAAGCCAGGTATAGAAAGCACTGTCTCCGCGAAACCCGGGCAGCGCCCGGTACGCCTTGATAAACGCCTCCTGGGTCACATCCTCGACCTCGCCCGGGTCGCGGATGAACCTCGAAAGCAGCCTGCCCAGCTTGCGCTGGTACTTGTTCACCAGCAGATCGAATGCACGCTTGTCACCGCGCTGCACGCGTTCCACCAGCTGCTGATCGACTTCGCGATCGCTCATTGTTATCGGTTATCCGGTCCCTGGTCCTGTGGCCGCTCGGCCTGCCGGCGGCCACTGGGGCCCAAACCGGCGCGGAAGTATAACTGCCCGTCGCGGTTGACGAAATGAGCCGGATGACGAAATGAGCGGTCGCCAGCTTGCGTCATTGCAAAGACCGTGGACCGGCGATTAAGTTCACGACCCGCCGGCCCGCCCCGGCCGGGATCCCCGGAAACAGTCGGGCCGCCGATAGTGCCCATCCCTTGAACCGGTCGCCCGGTGCGGTGCACCAGCGGTGGTAGCATCGCTTTTTCAACGCAATCGCCTTCGTAAACCCCGCCTGGAAGCCATCATGACCGCCCGCGACACCGATCTTTCCGCATTCTGGATGCCCTTCACCGCCAACCGCGCCTTCAAACAGGCGCCACGGATGCTGGTCGGCGCCAAGGACATGCACTACACGACGGATGACGGCCGGCAGATCCTCGACGGCACGGCCGGGCTGTGGTGCGTCAATGCCGGCCACTGCCGGCCCAAAATCGTCGAGGCCGTGCAGAAACAGGTTGCGGCGATGGACTACGCCCCGGCCTTCCAGATGGGCCACCCGGATGCCTTCCGCGTCGCAGAGCGCCTGAAGGCGATGACACCGGGCGACCTCGACCACGTCTTTTATTGCAACTCCGGCTCCGAAGGCGTCGACACCGCGCTGAAAATCGCCCTGGCCTACCACCGCGCCCGCGGCGAAGGCCAGCGCAATGTGCTGGTCGGCCGCGAACGCGGCTACCACGGCGCCGGTTTCGGCGGCATCTCGGTCGGCGGCATCCCGGCCAACCGCAAGGCTTTCGGCAACATGCTGTTCCGTGTCGACCACCTCGCCCACACGCACAACCTGAAGGAGAACGCCTTCAGCCGCGGCCAGCCGGCCTGGGGCGCACATCTCGCCGACGAGCTGGAACAGCGCATCATCCCGCTGCACGACGCCAGCAATATCGCCGCGGTGATCGTCGAGCCGCTGGCCGGTTCCACCGGCGTGCTGGTCCCGCCCAAGGGTTACCTCGAGCGGCTGCGCCAGATCTGCGACAAACACGGCCTGCTGCTGATATTCGATGAAGTGATCACCGGTTTCGGCCGACTCGGCCCCTGCTTCGGCGCCGAGGCCGTGGGCGTGGTGCCGGACATGATGGTAGTGGCCAAGGGCCTGACCAACGGCACGGTGCCGATGGGCGCGGTGATCACCCGCCGCCACATCCACGACGCCATCATCAACAGCGCTCCGGCGAACATGATCGAGCTGTTCCACGGTTACACCTACTCCGGCCACCCGCTGGCCACCGCCGCCGCTCTGGCCAGCCTGGACACCTTCGAGGAGGAGGGCCTGTTCCAGCGCACGCAGGAACTGGCACCTTATTTCGAACAGGCGGTGCAGTCGCTGCGTGAAATGCCCAACGTCATCGACGTGCGCAACATGGGCCTCGTCGCCGGCATCGAACTCGAGCCGCGCCCCGGTGCGCCGACTGCGCGTGCCTTTGAAACCTTCCTCAAGTGTTATGACAAGGGTGTGCTGATCCGCACTACCGGCGACATCATCGCGCTGTCGCCGCCGCTGATCATCAGCAAGGCGCAGATTGATGAGCTGGTCGGCACCTTGGCCGATGCGCTGCGCGAGGTTGGGCGAAACGGATAAATATCGTTTAAAAACAAAGGCTTGCAATAAATACTCGGTAAGCCGGATAAAAAAACGGGCAGCCATGGCTGCCCGTTTTGTTTTTACTGTCCGAGTTTTGCGTCAGGCCTGAGTGGCCATGCAGGCGCGCAGCCAGGCCGCGGTGAGTTTTTCCTGGGTCGAGTTCTGTTTCAGGCGCTGGTCCAGCGCAGGCCAGTCGACACGGTCAAGGTCCTGATCCTGGTTGAAGCAGGAAAATACAAAACTCTTCTTGCCGGTCTGCGGATCGACATGCGGCTGCAGGCACTGCGCGCAAATCTCTTTCATCATGCATTGCATCGGCGAGTTGATCGAGCCGACAGCATGGTGGCAGGACTTCAGGTGCGGCTTCAGCACCTCGTGCCGCGCCCGCGCCACTGCCGCCATCATCTTGTCGGAGCCGATGGCGATGATGCGTTCGGCGTCACTGAAGGCAATCGCCTGCTCGCCAAGCTGGCCCGAGGCATAGGCCACCATTGCCTGCACGATGTTGCCGGTAAAGCTGCGGTCCGCCGGACGTGACGGCGTAAAGCCGGGTTTCTCGTCGCAGCACCAGATCACCACGTCACTCGCCGCCTCAATGTTCTCGACGTGGTAGCGGTCGGCCATGCCCTTGTAGCCGGCAAAATAGAGCACCTTGCAGCCGGCCTTGCGCATCGCCTGGCCGATTGAAAACAGCACCGCATTACCGAGGCCGCCACCGACCAGCACCACGGTCTCGCCGCTGGGGATTTCGGTGGGTGCGCCGGTCGGGCCCATCAGCACCACCGGCTCACCCGGTTTCAGCGACATGCACAGATTGCTGGAGCCGCCCATCTCAAGCACGATGGTCGACATCAAGCCTTTTGCCGGATCGGTCCAGGCGCCGGTCAGTGCCAGGCCTTCCATCGCCAACGCGGTGCCTTTGGCCCTGGCCGACAGGGCTTCGAAATTCTGCAGCCGGTAGAACTGCCCCGGCTGGAAACGCCGCGCCGCCAGCGGCGCGTGCACCACGACTTCAACAATGGTCGGCGTCAGGCGCTTGACCTCGTGCACCGTGGCGCGCAACTCGCCATTGAGCCCGGCGAGGAAAGTTTCGTCATTGGCGCTGCTGGCAGCGGATACCCGCTCCAGCACCCGGCTCACCACCGGATAACCCTGCTTGGCACTGCCGATGGCCTTGACCACGTTGCCGAAGAACGAGGGATGTACGTCGCCGAAATAGCTGACGCAGCGGCCATCGTCACGCCTGGACATCAACACGTTCACGGCGTTGGGCTTGGAGATTGATTTCTCGGCTGCCACCGGCTCGCCGTTTTCATCGCAGGCGCGGAAATAGCGGCCGTCGAGCACGAAGTTCGCGGAATCCTCGCGCGCCAGCACGGTGTTGGGCTGGGTGCCGGCGGCGATCAGCACCGCACGCGCCGGAATTTCTACCTGTCCGGTCTCCTGCCACTCGCCGGCCTCGTTCTTGCCGCGAACCGCCGCCTTCAGCGCGCGGGCATGGCCGTACTGGTCGAGCTCGACTGCCAGCGGTGTCAGGCATTCGGCGAAGGTGATGCCCTCTTCCAGCGCCTTGTGCACCTCTTCGTGGTTCAGCGTGTACGAAGGACTGTCGACCATGCGCTTGCGGTAGGCCAGCGTCGCACCGCCCCAGGACTGCAGCAGTTGAAGGATGCGCGGCTCACGGCCTTCCTTCGCCGCCGCTTCGCGCTCGGCGCGGATGGCTTTGGCGTGGGCGATGAATTCTTCGGCGATCCCGCGTTCTTCCGGTGTCCAGTTGATGCGCGCGGCCTCTTCACCGCGCTCGCGCACCAGCGCTTCATGGCGCTGCAGGAATTTCTCGACTTGCAGCGGATAGTAGGCCAGTGATTCGGTGGCGGTGTCGATCGCGGTCAGGCCGCCGCCAATGACCACCACCGGCAGGCGCAGCTGCATGTTGGCGATGGAATCGGTCTTGGCCGCGCCGGTCAGCTGCAGCGCCATCAGGAAGTCCGAGGCGGTGCGCACGCCGCGCGCCAGCCCGTTGGGCATGTCGAGCACCGTCGGACGCCCGGCACCGATGGCCAGCGCGATATGGTCAAAGCCCAGCGCGAAAGCATCATCTGCAGTGACCGTGCCGCCGAAGCGGACACCGCCGAGCAGCGCGAACTGGTTCCGACGCTGAAGCAGTAACCGTATGATTTTCAAGAAATTTTTGTCCCAGCGCACGGTAATGCCGTACTCCGCGACACCACCAAAACCGGCCTGGCTGCGCTGGTCCAGCGGCTCCTGCAGTTCAGCCACGTCACGCACCGGTTTGAAAGGCACACGCCGGCCGGCAGCATCGACACCGCCCAGTTCCGGCGGCAGCGGCTCGATCTTCAGTCCGTCGATGCCAACCACCGTGTGGCCGTCGTTCATCAGGAAATGCGCCAGCGAAAAACC
>JAIENU010000102.1 GCA_019751125.1 Burkholderiales bacterium
AACGCGCCGACTTTGGTGGCTTCGACCGAGCCGTTCTTGAACAGCATCAGCGTCGGGATGCCGCGGATGCCGTATTTCGGCGGCGTAGCCTGATTGTCGTCGATGTTCAGCTTGGCCACTTTCAGGCGGCCGGAGTATTCGCGGGCGACTTCGTCGAGGATCGGCGCGATCATCTTGCAGGGGCCGCACCATTCGGCCCAGTAGTCGACCAGTACCGGCGTTGCCGATTGCAGCACTTCGGGATCAAAGGAGTCATCGGTTACGTGATGAATATGCTCACTCATTGGGGTCCTGCCTCGTTTGTTTGGGGGGGTGGTTGCCGCGGGGCCGCAGCAACAAATGGAGGACTTCATGCTATCGAAAATCGCCGGTCTTGGGAAGCCAAGCCGGTGACTGCCCTAGCGGCTTGCTGCCCCGCGTCATCTGCTAAAATGTGGTTTTTGTGACGCAATTTCAAGCCTGCCGGCTTTCAGCCGAGTTCCGGACTGCCCGCAGGGCTACTTAATCTAGGAATTTCCATGACTTACGTCGTTACCGAATCCTGCATCAAGTGCAAATACTCCGACTGCGTGGACGTCTGCCCCGTTGACTGCTTCCGCGAAGGGCCGAACATGCTGGTCATCGATCCTGACGAGTGCATCGACTGCACCCTGTGCGTGGCCGAATGTCCCGTCGAGGCGATTTTTGCCGAGGATGATGTGCCTGATGATCAGAAAGAGTTCACCGCACTCAACGCCGAACTGTCCAAGGTCTGGAAACCGATCATCGAAAAGAAAGATGCCCTTGCGGATGCCGATGACTGGGCCAAGGTCAAAGAGAAAAAACATTTGATTGAAAAGTAGTCGTTTTGCTGGGCTTCCCGCGTCCGCTACGCGGTCACACCCCCGCTGAAGCGGGGCCCCTGCTCCGCGCTGCGCGGCCGGAAGCCGATGACTGGGCCAAGGTCAAAGAGAAAAAGCATCTGATCGAGAAGTAAGCGGCAAGAGAAAGCATAACGGCGCCTCCGCGCCGTGGCGGCAGGATTATCATGCCTGTCCATGTCCGCCGTACCGTTTCCCGAAATCCCCCGTGATGAAGTTCTGGCCCGGCTGAGCCGGTCGCCAGCCGGCACGGTTTCGGCACTCACTGTCATTACTCCCAACCAGCGGCTGGCACTGGCGCTGCAGCAGGAATTCGCCGCTCAACAGCTCGCGCAGGGCAGGGTGCTGTGGGAGTCGGCCGACATCCTGTCGTGGTCGGGTTTTGTCGAACGCGCCGGCAAGGATGCGCGGTATTCCGATGCCGATGCCTTGCCCCTGCTGCTGTCTGCCGCACAGTCGCAGGCCCTCTGGGAAAACCTGCTGCGCTCCTCGCCGACCGGTGAGGCACTGCTTGCCGTGGCTGATGCGGCAAGGATGGCACACGAGGCCTGGCAACTGACGCGCCGCTGGCGGCTCGAATCGCGTCTGCGTTCGGCGACGCTGAATGAGGACGGACTGGCCTTTCAGGATTGGGCGCCGAAGTATGAACGCACGCTCCGTCGCAACCGCCTGATGGATGCCGTGGAACTGGCCGACCAGGTGCTGCCGTTACTGTGTGACGGGCGCATCCACAGGCCGCAGACGCTGGTGGTTTGCGGCTTCGACAGTTTTACGCCGCAGCAGTCCGATTTTCTGCAGGGATTGCAGCAGGCCGGTTGCGAGGTCCTGCTGTCGGCGCCGCCGGTGCAGGATGCCCGTGTGCTGCGCCTGCCCTGTGCCGACGCCGAGCAGGAAATCCGCCGCGCCGCGGCCTGGGCACGCAGCCGGCTGGAGCAGGGGTGCCGCCGCATCGGCGTCGTGGTGCCCGACCTCGCTGCGCGCCGCGCCGCGGTGGTGCGCATATTCAGCGCAGCGATGGCGCCGGACTACGCCCTGCCTGATGCGCCGACGCGTGTGCTGCCCTTCAACCTGTCGCTGGGTAATGCGCTGGCTGATCATCCACTGGTGAATGCCGCGCTGTTGCTGCTCGAACTCGCAGGCAGGGATGTCGAATTCGAGCGCCTGAGCCGCGTGCTGCGTTCGCCGTTCATCGCGGCGGCCGAGACCGAACGTTCCCCGCGCGCAGTACTCGACATCGAATTGCGCAGCCGTGCCGAGCCGGTGCTGACGCTGGAGCGCCTGCAGAATCTGCTGGCCCGCCACGGCGCTGATTGTGCGCAGCTCGCGCGGCGACTCGCCGCCTTCGCCGAGTTCCGCAGGAACCGCCTGTTCGGTGCGCAGCCGCCATCGCAATGGGCGCGCGCGTTTTCGGAAGCGCTGGCGGTGATGGGTTTCCCCGGCGAGCGCTCGCTGGACTCGGTCGAATACCAGGCGTTGAAAAGCTGGCATGAGGTGATCGCAGGTTTTGCCGCGCTGGAGCGTGTGGTGCCGCGTATGGCTTATGCCGAAGCACTGTCGCGGCTGCGACGGCTGGCGACGGAGACGCTGTTCCAGCCGGAGTCGCCGGATGTGCCGATCCAGATCCTCGGTGTGCTCGAAACCTCGGGGATGACCTTTGATGCGTTGTGGGTGACCGGGCTCGATGACGAGCACTGGCCGCCGCCGCATCGCCCCAATCCCTTTCTGCCGCTGGCGGTGCAGCGCGCCGCGGGCTTGCCGCAATCCTCACCGGCCGAAGCCCTGGCTGCGGCGCGCAGCGTCACCGCGCGCTGGTGTACGGCGGCGGCAGAAGTGGTGTTGAGTCATCCGTTGCAGGAGGAAGACCGCGAGCTGCGTCCGAGTGCACTGATCGCACACCTCGAAGCGGGTGATGTGGAAATCGCGGCGTTTGCCGATTTTCGCGAAACAATCCATGCGCTGCGCGACCTCGAGCAACTGCAGGATGACCGTCTGCCGCCGCTCGCGGATGCGGCGGCCGCAAGCGGCGGCACGGGCGTGCTCAAGGATCAGTCAGCCTGTCCTTTCCGGGCCGCGGCGCGGCATCGCCTGCGGGCTGATGCGCCAGAAGCACCACATGCCGGTCTGGATGCCCTCGAGCGCGGCACGCTGGTGCACAACGTGCTGGCCCAGGTCTGGGGTGAATTGCGCAGCAGTGATGCCTTGCAGGCGATTGATGCCGGTACCCTTGATGCACTGCTCGCCACGGCTGCGGATGCTGCGATGGCGCGTTTGCGCCGCGAGCGGCCCGCAACCGTGCAGGGCCCATTTGCCGACATCGAAAAGCGCCGGCTGGTCAGCCTTGCGCGTGCCTGGCTCGAGGAAGACCGCAGGCGCGGCACATTCAGGGTGCTCGCGGTCGAAGACCAGCGCGACATGGACATCGGTGGTCTGCGGCTCAAGGCACGGCTCGACCGTGTGGATGAAACCGCCGATGGCCGCCGCATCATCGTCGATTACAAGACCGGCAAGGCCAATGCGGGCGACCTGCTCGGAATGCGGCCCGAAGAGCCGCAACTGCCCTTGTATCTGCTGACTGCGGAACCGGATGCCGCCGCAGTGGCTTTTGCCCAGGTGCGCGCGGGGCGCATGGCCTATGTCGGGCTGGCGCGTGATGCCGACCTGCTGCCCGGCATCAAGGCCCATGCCGACAGCCGCTACAGCAAGGATCATCCTCAGTGGCCGGACCTGGTCGCGGCCTGGCGCACCGACCTCGAACGTATCGCCCGCGAGCATGCCGACGGTATTGCGACAGTCGATCCGAAACGTTATCCGCAGACATGCCAGTACTGTGATCTGCAGTCCCTGTGCCGCATCCGCGAGCGCCTTGGCGAGCCGGTCATCGAGGAGGCGAAACTGCAGGAGCCCGGCGAATGAGCGCGATTCGTAAGGGGGTGCCCGACCTCGCGCAGCGCCGCGAAGCGCTGGACCCGCAGCGTTCCTTCATCGTGCAGGCGCCGGCGGGTTCGGGCAAGACCGAGCTGCTGATCCAGCGTTACCTGCTGCTGCTGGCGCGGGTGAAACACGCCGAGGAAATCATCGCGGTCACTTTCACCAAAAAAGCCGCGGGCGAGATGCGCGAGCGCGTGCTGCAGGCATTGTCCGATGCGCAGGCCGGCAAGGCACCGGCTTCCGACCATGAGAAATTGACGCTGGAACTCGCTGCGGCCGCGTTGCAGCGCGACCGCGAATCCGGCTGGCAGCTCATCGACAATCCCGCGCAGCTGCGTATCCTGACCATCGACGCCCTGTGTGCCGGCCTCACCCGGCAGATGCCGGTGCTGTCGCGCTTCGGCGCGCAGCCGGAAAGTATCGAGGATGCCGAGCCGCTGTACCGTCAGGCGGCACAGGCCGTGCTGGCGCAGATCAATGACGCCGCTGCGGTGGCCGCCGATGTCGAAACCCTGCTGGTCCATCTCGACAATGATGTTGCCCGTGTCGAGACACTGATCACCGACATGCTGGCGCGTCGTGACCAATGGCTGCGCCATGTGCATGGCCGTGAGCGCGAAGAACTCGAGGCCACCCTGCAGCATGCGCGTGACCGGGCGCTGACGCAGTTGCTTGCGGCAATCCCCGCCGCAGCCGGGGCTGAATTGCGCGCACTGGCGGATTACGCCTTCAGCAATCTCGGGTTGGCTGCTTTTGCTGGTGAAGTGGATGACTGGGCAAAGCTTGCCGGGATTTTTCTGACCGACAAGGGCACGTGGCGCAAAGTGCTGAACAAGAACCAGGGTTTTCTGGTCGGCAAGGAACATCAGCCGTGGAAAGAGCGTGCGCTGGCCCTGTTTGCCGCACTGGAGCAAGGTGGTGCACGTGAGGCGCTCGACGCGATGCGCCATCTGCCACCTGCCGGCTACAGCGACAGCCAATGGCAGGTGCTGGGTGCAATCCTGCGCCTGCTGCCGCTGGCTGTTGCCCAGCTGAAGCTGGTATTCCAGTCGCGCCGCCAGGTCGATTTCACCGAGGTTGCGCAGAGCGCGCTGCTGGCGCTGGGCAGTGAAGAGGCACCGACCGACCTCACGCTGGCGCTGGATTACCGCATCCAGCATCTGTTGATCGACGAATTCCAGGACACCTCGATCAGCCAGTTCCAACTGGTTGAGCGCCTGACCGCGGGCTGGCTGCCCGACGACGGGCGCACCGTGTTTGTGGTGGGTGATCCGATGCAGTCGATCTACCGCTTCCGCGAAGCCGAAGTCGGCCTGTTCCTGCGCGCGCGTGCCGAGGGTATTGCCGGCGTTGAGCTGCATCCGATCGCGCTGTCCGCCAATTTCCGCTCGCAGTCCGGCATCGTTGACTGGGTGAATGCTGCGTTTTCACGCATCCTGCCGGCTGCGGAAGACATTGCCTCCGGTGCGGTGCCGTACACCGCCTCGGTGCCCACCCGCGAGCCATTGCCCGGCGTTGCGGTGCAGGTGCATGCGCTGTTCGATGATGACGGTTCGGCAGAGGCAGAGCGCGTGGCTGACATCGTGCTTGCCGCCCGCGCCGCCGATCCCGCGGTGAGGGTGGCAATACTCACCCGCACCCGCAGCCATCTGCGCGACATTGTTCCGGCACTGAAGGCGGCGCGCTTGCGTTTCCGTGCCATCGATATCGAAGCTCTTGGCCAGCGGCCGGTGGTGCAGGATTTGCTGGCGCTGACCCGTGCGTTGGCCCATCCGGGGGATCGCATTGCCTGGCTCGCGTTGCTGCGTGCGCCTTGGTGCGGCCTCACGCTCGCCGATCTGCACGCCCTAGCCGCCGACAACCAGGGCATCACGCTGTGGGATGCCTTGCACGACGGTGAGCGTATCGCGCAGCTGTCGGCAGATGGTCGTGCGCGTGCGGCACGGGTGTGTGCGGCACTGCAGCCGATGATGCTGGCGCGCCGGCGCGCACCGCTCCGCGAGCAGGTGGCGGGTGCGTGGTTCGCGCTGGGTGGCCCGGCCTGCGTTGAGGATGAAACCAGCCTTGAGGACGCGGAGGTGTTTTTCCGCTACCTCGACCGTCACGAAGAGGCAGGCGAGTTGCCCGATCGTGCGGTCTTCGAGGAAGGGCTGGGCGAGCTGTATGCGTTGGCCGATGTCGAGGCCGACGACAGCCTGCAGATCATGACCATACACAAGGCCAAGGGCCTCGAGTTCGATGTGGTGATCGTGCCGGGGCTGGCGCGCGGACCACGCCCTGATGACAAGAAACTGTTCCTGTGGGCGGAGCAGCCGGCGGCACATGGCGAACCGGGGCTGCTGTTGGCACCCATCAATGCGACTGGCGAAGACGGCGATGCGATCTACCAGTGGATCGCCGGTTTCCATGCGCAAAGGCAGGCGCTGGAGGACGGCCGCCTGCTGTATGTCGCGGCGACGCGCGCGCGGCAGCAATTACATCTGCTGGGCAGTGTGCGGCTGGAAGGGGCTGATGATGAGGGTGGTGATGAGGCGTCAGACCTCAGGCTGCCGCCTTCACGTTCTTTGCTCGGCAAATTGTGGCCGGTGGTGGAGGCGGATTACCGGTTGGCGCTGGCGGAGATTTCCGCAACCGCGGCAGCGCCGCAGCTGCAGCCGCCGGCAGTGGCAGATCAGCGTCTGCGCCGCCTGCCGTCGGGCTGGACCCGGCCTGAAGCGCCGCCACCCGCAGCCTGGACGCCGCCACCCGACCCGGCGCGTGCCCAGGATGAACTCGAATTTTCCTGGGCCGGTGAAACGGCGCGGCATATCGGCAGCGTGGTTCACCGCTGGCTGCAGCGCATCGCCGAGGATGGCTGCACCGGCTGGGACGCTGCCCGCATCCATGCGATCGGGCCGGCGATCCGGCTTGCGCTGACGGCACAGGGTGTGGGTGAAGGCGAGGTCGCCGAGGCCACGACCCGCGCGCAGCAGGCGCTGATTCATTGTGTCAGTGACCGGCGCGGCCGCTGGCTGCTGTCGGCGCAGCCGCAGGCGCGGTCGGAATGGCGCCTGAGCGGCGTTGACGACGGACGGCTGGTCAATGCGGTGATCGACCGCAGCTTTGTTGATGAGGAGGGTGCGCGCTGGATCATCGACTACAAGACCAGCCGGCATGAAGGCGCGGATGTCGAAGCCTTCCTCGACAATGAACAGGCGCGTTACCGCGGCCAGCTTGAACGTTATGCCCGGCTGCTGCAGGCCTCCGGTGACTCACAGATCCGGCTCGGACTGTATTTCCCGCTGCTCGGCGGCTGGCGGGAGTGGACCTATCCGTCCTGAATCCGCAGGCAAAGGTTCAGCGCCGAAGCACGGTTGCGGTCAGGGGTATTAGTCCTTAGGATGCCCGGCTCGTGCCGGGCTGTAAAACCTGGCCACAAAAAACAATCCGAGGACCGGTTCATGACTGTTCATCCTGTCATCGGCGCTGTTGCGCTGATCACCACTTCGATGCTGCTGCCTGCCGCAGTGCAGGCACAGACCAAATTTCCGGAACGCAGCCTGCGCCTGGTGGTGCCCTTCGCGCCCGGCGGGGTCAACGACATCATCGGCCGGCGCTGGGCGCAGGACCTCGGCAAGGTGCTGGGTCAGAACGTCATCGTCGAGAACCGCGCCGGTGCTTCGGGTGCCATCGGTTCGCTGGAAGTCGCGCGCGCCAAACCCGACGGCCACACGCTGCTGATCGCCAACACCACCACCCATGTGCTGAGCCCGCTGGGCAATCCCAAACTGGGCTATGACCCGCTGAAGGATTTCACCACGCTCGGCATCATCACCCTGGTGCCCACCGGTGTTGCCGTACATCCCTCGCTGCCGGTGAAAAACCTGAAAGAGCTGGTCGCGCTGGCGAAGCGCAGTCCGGGCACCTTGTCCTTCGGCTCGGCCGGCACCGGCAGCATCACGCATCTCACCGGCGAGCTGTTCAAGCGCATCAACGGCGACCTGAAAATTGTGCATGTGCCGTACAAGGGTGCGGGTCCGGGCCTTACCGACCTCATCGCCGGCCACATTCCGATGTACACGCCGACGATCAGTCCGGCACCGCTGGAGTACCACAAGCAGGGCCGGCTGCGCATGCTCGCCATCTGTTCCGAGCAACGCCTGGCTGCAGTGCCCGATGTGCCGACTGCGGCGCAGGCCGGCATGCCCGACCTGACGGTCGAGGCCTTCAACGCGATCTTCCTGCCGCCGGCGATGCCCAGGCCGGTGCTTGATGCCCTGGCCCAGGCCAATCTGAAAGTGCTGGCCAATCCCGAGATGCAGGATTTTCTGCGCCGAGCCGGTGCCGAGCCGGTGACCAACACTTCGCCCGAGCGCGCGACGCAGTTCATCCAGAAAGAACTCAAGCGCTGGGGGCCGATCGTGCAGGCTGTTGGCATCGAATGAGTTTTATTTATAACCCATTGTTTTTATTGGATAAATTATGAAATCCTGCTGGATCGTCACCAAGGACCACCAAAACATCCTCGAATACCGCGACGTGCCGCAGCCGCAGCCCAAGGCCGGCGAGATTGTGATCAAGGTCATGGCCTCGGCGCTCAACCGCGGCGAGATGTTTGTCGGCGGCGTGGTGCACGGCGGTCCGGAAAAACTCGGCGGCAACGAAGCCTCGGGCACCGTGCATGCGATCGGTGAAGGTGTCACCGGCGTCAAGGTCGGTGATGCAGTGTTCGGCCGCGTACGTGGCGGTTTTGCCGAATACGCGGTGATGGATGCGAAGCAGATATTTCCCAAGCCCGCGCACCTCAGCTGGGAGCAGGCCGCGGCGATACCGATCAGCTACATCACCGCCTGGGAAATGATCTATCAGTACGGCAAGCTGCAGAAGGGCGAGACCCTGCTGATCATGGGCGCCTCATCCGGAGCCGGCGTGGCAAGCATCCATCTCGCGAAGCTGATCGGCGCGCGTTCGATCGGCACCTCGGGTTCGGCGCAGAAAATCGAACAACTCAAGGCCACCGGCCTCGATGTCGGCATTGCCACGCGCAAGCCGGACTTTGCCGCGCAGGTGCGCGAACTGACCGGCGGCAAGGGTGTGGACCTGGTGATCAACGGCGTCGGTGGTTCGGTGTTCGCCGAATGCCAGCGCTGCCTCGGTTTCCGCGGCCGGCTGGCGACGGTCGGTTACGTCGACAACGTGTTCAAGGCCGAGATCGACCTCAATGCGGTACATGCCTGGCGTCAGGAAATCTTCGGTGTATCAAACGCCCACCTGCCGGCCTCGGGCAAGACCCTGTCCGCCGAGGGTTTCCGCCGCGACGTGCTGCCCGCGGTCAACGACGGCCGCATCCTGCCGCTGATCGACAGCGTGTTCAGCTTTGACGAACTGCCGAAGGCCAAGGCGCGCATGGATGCCAGCGGCATGGTCGGCAAGATCGTGGTCAAGATCGGCTGATGTAATTCACGGCCGGTACAAAAAAGCCGTTCACCCTGAGCTTGTCGAAGGGGAACGGCTTTTTTTATTGATGCGGTGTTTCAGTCGACCTTCGCCCCCCCCGAAGCCTTCACCACGGTCGCCCACTTCGGAATCTCCGCTTCGCGCACCTTGCGTCGCCTGTGTACAGCTCGTTTCGACGGGGGCTTAAGATCTGAAATCGAACTGATTCTGATTGCTAACGTTCGCGTTGAGCGGGTGCGCCGCTTTTAGCGCGTCCGTTCTCAAACGCGGGGTTAGATGGCTTATCCCTGCGTAATTTAGTCAAAGCGTTTACCCACTACAATGGTTTTAATATCGTCAGCACTAAACGGGATATCTGCGAACCCTTTCACTCTTGTAATAAATCCCGAGTTAATAAGTGCGTCGTAACTGCGCCCATCATGCAGTTGCATCGAGACAAATACGTAGCCCATTCCATGTTCTGGCATTTCAGCTGCTTTTCTGAGCCATTCGGTTGGCAAGCGAAGCCATTTGTCATAAGGGCTAATGATTTCACTGATGTCAGGCTCTGAGAATGCAATATCTTCTCGACCAGCAATTTTCGTTATATACCCTTGATCTATTACCACTTCATCAAAGCGTCTGCCATCGCGCAAGACAATTGAGACGATGTGATAGTCCATACCGGGAAAAGCATTCGCCTCTACTTGCTTTAACCATGTCGGGGAAAGTTGGATCATCGCTTGAGCCATCTAACTAGTTTATATACAGCAAAAACGTCGGATAACATTCTGGCTCAATGAATAACATCCCAACAAAAATGCATAAATAATTAAATAAAAACAATTATTTATAGAGGTTTGTCGCATTTTAGATCCCGATAAAATTGGCGCGAAAAGCGACCCCCTTCATTTTTGCGCCCCTTCGATGCGTGCTGAACGGTTTTAATCCACCTTCGCCCCCGAAGCCTTCACCACCGCCGCCCACTTCGGAATCTCCGCCTCGATCAGCTTGCGGAATTCCTCCGGGCCACCGGGATTGACGTCCACACCCGAGGCGTTGAGTCGTTTGATCACATCCGGCTGTGCCAGCACATCCAGCGCGGCTTTGCTCAGTGTGGCCACGATCGGTGCCGGAATGCCAGCGGGGCCGACGATGCCGTACCAGGCGACTGCGGCGTAGCCGGGCAAACCGGCTTCGGCGATGGTCGGCACATCCGGCAGCGAGGCGATACGCGCCGGCGAAGTCACACCAAGGCCGCGCAGTCGTCCCGCCTTGATCAGCGGAATCGCCGAGGACACGCTGGCGAACTGCAGCTGGGTCTGGCCCGAGATCAGCGCGGTCAGCGCTTCGGATGCGCCCTTGAACGGCACATGCACCGTCTTCACGCCGGCCATGCTGTTGAACAGTTCCGCCGACAGGTGCACCGAGGTGCCGGCGCCCGAGGTGCTGTAGTTCAGTTCACCGGGGCGTGCCTTGGCGAGTGCGATCAGTTCCTTGACGCTTTTCACCGGCAGCGAGGGATGCAGCACCAGCACGTTCGGGCTGTCGCCGACGCGGGCGATGGTGCTGAAGCTGTTCAGCGGGTGGTAGTTGAGCTTGCTGTACAGGCTGTAGTTGATGGCCTGGGTGCCGATGGTGCCCATGAAAATCGTATAGCCGTCGGGCGGGCTTTTGGCGGTGAGTTCGGCGGCGATGTTGCCGCCGGCACCGGGCCGGTTGTCCATCACCACCGGCTGGCCGAGGCGTTCGCGCAACGCCGGCTCCATCGCGCGCGCAATCACGTCGGCGGCGCTGCCGACCGTGAACGGGATCAGCATGCGCACCGCGCGGTTGGGAAAATTCTGCGACCAGGCGGTGCTGGTGAAACCGCAGGCCAGTATCAGGGCCAGCATCAGGCGCATCGTCATGGCTCCTCCCTTTTTTTGTAATGACGTGTTCGCCGCGCAGGCTAGCATGCCGCCAGCGGTTTGCTAAGCGCGTAAACTGGCAGTATCCCGTGTCCGGAGTCCGCCATGAACAGAATCAACGTTTGCATCACCGTGATGTGCGCCGCAGCTGTATTCAGTACCGCACAGGCCCAGCAGAAAATTACCCCGCCGGTTGCCACCTACTGGGTCAGCGCCGATACCGCCAGCGGACTGCCCATGGGGGGTGGGGCGCCCTCGATGATGGACATCGGCCGCATGATGCTCGGCGGCGGTGATGCCGGCGGCCCGGCGCGTTCACTGCTGCTCGAGCTGGGTTCGCAGCGCGCGGCGGGCGGCGCACCGGCGGCGGCGCATGAAATTCCACCGGGCCTGCGCATGGGCGCGAGCCTGCCGCTGGAATCGCCGCAACGCGTACGCGCCGAGCCGCGCGAGGACGGCCCGCCCGAGCAGTTTGAGCGCCCGCGTGGCCGCCTGCTGATTTTCTGGGGTTGCGGCGAGCAGGCCGGTCCCGGGCAGCCCTTCATTGTCGATTTCGCGCGCCTTGCACAGGGGGAATGGCCGCAGGGCCTGTTCAGCCGTCGCGTCAACGTGCAGCGCGGACCTTCGCCAGCGCGCAGCAAGACCTACGGCGAATGGCCCAACGCCCGCGACAGCCAGCGCGTGCCCGGCGAGGCCTCGCTGCGCGGCGACCATGCCGTGCGCGGCAATTACACGCCCGACATCCGCTTCAGCCTGGACCGCCATGATTTCATGGATGCGGTGGCGCTTAACTCTGCGCGCACTGGTGCTGCCGCACGTCTCAGCTGGAATGCCGTTGCCGGTGCCACCGGTTACTTTGCATCGGCGATGGGCGGCCGCGATGGCAGCGAGGACGTCGTGTTCTGGAGCTCCAGCGCCAGCCGCGAATTCGGCGAGCAGCTGATGACCTGGCTGCCGCCGGCCGAGGTGGCGCGGCTGATCAAGGAGCGCGTGGTGCTGGCCCCGGCGACCACCGAATGTGCGGTGCCGGCGCAATTCGTTGCAGCGGCTCCCGCGGCCTTCGTGCGCTTCATCGCCTACGGTGACGAGGCCAACTTCGTGCATCCGCCGCGGCCGAAGGATCCCGCCGCGGTGTGGAATCAGGAGTGGGCGGTGAAAGTGCGCTTCAAGTCCACCGCCAGCGCAATGCTGGGCGAGGAGGCGCAGGCTGCGCCACGCAGCCGCAGCCGTGGCGCCGAGTCCTCGCCGCCGGCCGAGGGCGCGCCGGCGCAGGGCGGCGGCTCGGGCCTGCCATCGCCGGCGGACGCGGTGCAGGAAGGGATCAAGGCGCTGCGCGGGATTTTTGGCCGCTGAGCGGCCGCGAGCAGCGCCGGCTTACATCATCACCCGGCCGCCGTTGACGTCGAGCGCGACGCCGTTGATGTAGGCGGCGGCATCCGAGGCGAGGAACAGCATGGCCTGCGCGTGGTCCTCCGGCACTGCCAGCCGGCGCAGCGGCACCTGCGAGGCGATGCGTTCGATGTCGGCCTCTGTGCGCAGCGCGGCGACACGCGGCGTCAGCGTGGTGATCGGCGCGATGGCGTTGGCGGTGATGTTGTCGGGGCCGAGCTGGAAGGCGAGGAAACGCGTGAGCTGCGTCACGCCGGCCTTGGCCGCGCCGTAGGCGGGTGAGGATGCGGCATGTACGGTGCGCCCCGAGATCGACGACACGTTGATGATGCGTCCGGCCTTTGATTTTTTCAGCCAGGGGATCGCCATCTTGCAGATCAGGAACACGCTGCGCAGGTTGAGCGCGACGGTACGGTCCCATTCGTCGATCGGCATGTCTTCGACGGTGGCGAGCCGGCCGTAGCCGCCGGCGCAGTTGATCACGATGTCGATGCCGCCGAAGGTTTGCGCGATGCCGGCGATGCATTGTTCGACCGAGGTTTCGCTGGTGATGTCGGTGCGGAACAGTTGTGCGCTGCCGCCGCTGTTGCGGATCGCGGCCGCAACTTTCTCGCCGTTGTCGGCATCGATGTCGACCACCGCGACATGGCAACCCTGGGCCGCGAACAGACGCGCGGTTTCGGCGCCGATGCCCTGTGCGGCGCCGGTGATCAGTGCCACGCGGTTTTTCAGTTCAGCGTAGTGGGCCATGTGTATTCTCGTGATGAGTTGTCATAAGTTATTGATTTAATTGATTATACTTTTTCGGCCTCGCGGGCGCTGGCACGGTTGATCCACGAACCGCCGCCCATGATCAGCGCACAGCTCCAGAAAATCGCCGCGACACCACCGACTGCCGCGCCGACCACGCCAAACACCGGCGGCACCACGACATGCGCACCGTAGCTGACGGCGAGCCGCATCGAAATGCCTTCCGCCGAACGTCCCGGCGGTGCGGCGTTGAAGGCAAGAATCATCGACAGCGGCTGGCCACAGCCCAGGCCTAGGCCGAGCACAAAGGCGGCGAGTGCCAGCAGCAGTGCGCTGGCGGTCAGCGGAAACGCGCAGAACGCCGCCGCCGAAATGACGAAGGCGCCGGCGAGCATCGCGCGCTCACCGTAACGTTTGCTGATTGAAGGAATGAACAGCCGCGTGACAAAGGCCGCGGCACCGAAGGCGCCCATGATCAGGCCGATGGTCGTCGCCGAGAAATTGAGGCTGTGGCCGTAGATCGGCATGTAGAGATTGAACAGGTCGAGTCCGGTCATCACCGCCGCGTTCGACAGCAGCGCGTTGCGCATCGCCGGCTGCGCCAGCAGGTCGCGCATGTTGCGCGAGGGCTGGGCGCCGGCGGCCGGTGTGGCCGGCGCGGGCACCGGTATCGAGTTGCGCTTGATCACCACCACACTCAGCGTCAGCAGCGGAATCAGCGCCATCACCAGAAAGGAGGGCACATGGCTCAGTGTGTCGATGGACACGCCCACCAGCACCGGGCCGATCACGGCACCCGTCGACTCGCCGAGGCTGTAATAGCTGTAGTGGCGGGTGCGGTTGTCGGCGGTGGACAGCGTGCCGACCAGATTCTGCGTCGCCACCACCCACAACATGCTGGTGAAACCCCACAGCGGCGCGACGATGAACAGCGTTGTCATCGACGGAAACACATAGGGCAGGGCGAGGCTCAGTATGTAACTGCCGAGGCCCCAGTACATCAGCAGGCGGTTGTCGAAGCGGTCGGCGAGGCGTCCGGCGGCAATCGCCAGCAGGAAGGGGAACAGGCCGTAAAGCGCGAACAGGATGCCGGTTTCCAGCGGGCCGGCGCCGAGGTCCACCGCATACAGCGTCATCAGCACCCGGCTCCCCTTCATCGTGATGAAGGTGATGCTGGTGAGGACGATGATCAGGAATAGCGGCATGAATGAGGCGGCATGGGGTAGGCTCAATTATAAGAGCGCACCCCCGGTTGCCGCCGCGGATGCCCATATTGCGGATGGCTTGGTTCACACTGGCCAGCCGAGGGCGGGCGATGCATGATGACGGGCATGAACGGCTATCCTGAACTTGCCACGATCAGATCGTGGATCGACGCCGCGCAGCGCGTTACGGTGCTCACCGGTGCCGGCATTTCCACCGATTCCGGCATTCCGGATTTCCGCGGACCGCAGGGCGTGTGGACGCTTAATCCGAAGGCGGAAAAAATGTCCGACATCCGCTATTACACGGCAGATCCCGAAGTGCGGCGCCTGTCCTGGCAGTCACGCCTTGCACACCCGGCGTGGACCGCCGCACCCAACGCCGGCCACTACGCACTCGCGGCACTTGAACGCCGCGGCAAGCTGCATGCGCTGGTTACCCAGAACATCGACGGCCTGCACCAGCGCGCCGGCGTGTCAGCCGGCAAGGTGATCGAAGTGCACGGCACGCTGCACCAGGTGGTGTGTTTGAGCTGCGCCTGGCGCGGCCCGATGCAGGAAACGCTGGACCGCGTGCGCGCCGGCGAGGAAGACCCGCAATGCCTTACCTGCGGCGGCCTGCTTAAAAGCGACACCATCTCCTTTGGCCAGCAGCTGATTCCCGAAGTCATCGACCGTGCGATGCGCGTCGCGCGCGAAAGTGATGTGTTCATTGCGATAGGCACCACGCTGCAGGTCTATCCGGTGGCCGGCGCCGTGCCACTTGCCCTCGACGCCGGTGCGCGGGTGGTGATCATCAACGCCGGCGCGACGCAGTTTGATGACGTTGCGGATGCGGTGGTGCGGCTGCCGATCGGAGAGGTGTTGCCGGGCTTGTGTGGGGTGGCTGGTTAAAAATATATCAACAAAACAATTAGCCGTAGGGCGGATAAGCTGCGTAGCAGCGCCATCCGCCGCATGTCGCCGCGTCATCCTTTTCCTCCGGCATCGCGTTACGGGAATACCCACACCCGCAATCGGTTCACCCCATGCCGGACTACCGTCGCAACCGTATTCCCGGCGGCACTTACTTCTTCACCGTCAACCTGCTCGACCGCCGGCGCCGCTTGCTGGTCGAGCATGTCGATGAATTACGTGCGGCGGTACGTGGCGTACGCAACCGGCAACCATTTCATATCGATGCCTGGGTGGTGCTGCCGGAGCATCTGCATTGCCTGTGGACTCTGCCACCGGGAGATGCGGATTATTCAAAGCGATGGAAGGCGATCAAGACCGCTTTTGCCAAAGTCGTGCCGCGGGAGGAGCCATTGTCCGAAGTCCGTCGTGCCAGGCATGAGCGCGGCATCTGGCAGCGGCGTTTCTGGGAGCATACGATCCGTGATGAGCGTGATTACGCGGCGCATATGGATTACATTCATTTCAATCCGGTGAAGCATGGCTGGGTGGAGCGGGTGGTGGATTGGCCGTATTCGTCGTTTCATCGGCTGGTTCGGGCGGGGGTTTATTCTTTGGATTGGGGTGGCGGGGATGAGGTGGAGGGAGTGTTTGGTGAGCGGGGGAATGATTGAGGTTTTCATTCGGCGGATGGCGCCGCTGCGCGCTGCGAAGCAAGTCCTCTTGGGGGGCGGCTTATCCGCCCTACGGTTGTTTGTGGTGTTTGCATTGGCGATCGCGCCAGCCTCAGCCCAGCACAAAGTTCCAACCGAAGCGCAGTGCCGCGAAATGGTCAACAGCATGCTGCAGACGATGCGCACGGTTCCGGTCGAGCGCGAGTCGGATCGCCTGCGGGCGCGCGAGATCGCGGAACGTGCGGAGAAGGTGGTGCGCGACAACCGGGCGCGTGGTGCCAGCGAATGTGATTCCTGGGGGCAGATCACGAACATCGTGACGCGGCAGTAGCGGCGGAGTGCTGCGGTCACGGCTGCGATTGCGGCTCTCAAACAAAAACGGCGCCTCGATGGAGGCGCCGTTTTTTATGCTGCAGCCTGAGGCGGTTATTTTTTCTTTTTCGCCGGCGCTTTTTTCTTCGTGGCCGGTGCCGGGCGTGATGCGCTGGTCTTCAGGGAGACGATGTTCATTACGCGTTTTTTTGCGGCCGGCTTGCTGGTGCTGACTTTGACCACGGTTTTTTTGGCGGCAGCCCGGCTTGTTCTGACGGTGAGCACCTGTTTTTTCGCCGGTGGTGCGGCCTTGTCGAGCACGCCGCGCAGCCAGGCCCAGGCGGGCGGGGCCCAGAGGCGTTCGTTCTTGGCGGCGATGTGGCCGTCATCGGGGTAGACCCTGGCGACCCGGCCGTCGGCGGGCCCGGATTCGAGCAGCATGTAGAGGTTGCCGATCGGGGTCAGGTGGTCGATCTTGCCGTTGACCAGGTACATCGGCATGGTCAGCTTGTCGAGCAGGCCCTGGTCTTTCAGCGACCAGCGCAGGAATTCCTTGCGCTGTTCTTCCTCGGTGATGGCCTTCAGCGGCGGCCGGGTGCCGCGCGGGCCGAACCAGTTGGTCTTGGCGCGCTCGTAGGCGGCAGCGCGCCATTCGGCGCGTTCCTCATCCGTGCCCCAGTAGCCGGCGCCGCCGGGTGCGCAGGAGATCACGCCCTTGATGCGCGCATCGTGCGCGGCGAGGCGGATCACCCACAGGCCGCCGCGGCTGACACCGAAGGCGCCGATGCGGTTGCCGTCGATCTCGGGACGTTTCTGCAGTTCGTCGATCGCGGCCTGCCAGGCGACGATGGATTCCGGTGCGTGCGGGAATGAGGTCTGTCCTGTCCCCGGCGCATCGACCACCAGCGCGGCCATGCCCTGCGACAGCGCGCCTTCGGCGTATTTCTCGCGGTCTTCCTTGTACATGTCGGCGCCGCACATCACCAGCACCGCCGGCACCTTGTTCGATTTCGACGCGCCCTTGGGCAGGCGCAGATAGCCGGTGGCGGTCATGCTGTTCTTGTTGATCACCAGCGGCTGCGGCGGATTGTCGAGCAGCGCGGCGGATTTGCGGAAGCAGCGCAGGTAGTCTTCATAGGACTGCGCCTTCAGCGGGCTCATGTCCGGCGGGCAGATCGACGAGCCCGACCAGTACGGCGCCGGGAAGCGGGCGAGGCTGTAATAGGACTTGGCCTGGATATAGGCCTGGCGCGCGGCGTCACGGTCTTTTGCAGCGAGCAGGGCGTCGCCCTTTTTCTCGTATTCGGCGCCGACTGCGCTCCACACCGGCACCCAGTCTTCGTCTTCAGTGCTTTTGATTTTGGCGACGGTGTCGATCAGCAGCTGCATGTCGTCGATCAGGTTGAACCAGCGGCGGTAGAAGCCGCCGATGCCGACGACGAAGGGATCCTCGCCGGAGAGCATAGGCAACGAGGCAAGGATGGCGGCTTTGCTGGACGTGGGGCTTGAAGCGGCTGGCATGAAACTCCTCCGGAACAAAGATAGTGGTCTGGCGCTTGGCGCGGTCGCTATTCTGTCGCAAGGCCAAATTGGGCGCTATGCCACAGCCGCGTGACGGCGGCAATCGCAGAATTTTTGCAAGTTATTGTTTATTAATAATAATTTTATTGCGGCTCAGCGCGGGGCGAAACCGCGCAATTAACAATGTGTTTATCGCATGGCGGTTTGCGCGGTGACGCGCTTCGGCGACAATGGCCGCTCATCTGGAGGAGATGACATGCACCATGACAACAGCGGGGCCGCGTCCATCACGCGCCTGCAGCGGCGCAGTGAAGGTGCGAAAAATATGCGACGGCTGCTTGCAACCGTTCTGCTGCTGACCGCCCCGGCGGTGATTGCGGCCTATCCGGAACGCCCGCTGCGGATGATCGTGCCGCAGGCGGTGGGTGCTTCCACCGACAACGTCGCGCGCATCGTCGCCACCGAACTGGCGCGTGAGCTGGGCCAGAACGTGATCGTCGACAACCGGCCGGGCGCTGCGCTGCAGCTGGGCATGGAACTCACCGCGCGGGCGCCGGCTGACGGCTACACCATCGGTTATGCGCCTATCGGTTCCCTGGCGATCGGCCCGCATCTGGTGAAAAAGCCGCTGATCGACGCGCTGCGCGAGCTGGCGCCGGTGGGCCAGACCATCACCGGCCACATGATGCTGCTCGCCGGGCCGAAGACGCCGTTCAGAACTGTGCGCGAGGTGATCGACTTCGCGAAACAGAATCCCGGCAAATTGTTCAACGCGTCGTCGAGCAACGGTTCGCCCGGCCACATCGGTTTCGAGTTGCTGAAGACGATGACCGGCATCCAGGTCACCCATGTGCCGTACAAGGGTGGTCCGGCGGCGATCTCCGACCTGATGGGCGGACAGGTGCAGCTGATGATGGAAGGGCTCAATTCGGCGAGCGGCCACGTCAAGGCCGGCCGCGTGCGCGGGCTCGCGGTGACCGGTGCCAAACGTTCGCCGGTGTTTCCCGAGGTGCCGACGCTGATCGAATCCGGCGTCGCCGGCTATGAAGCCACCACATGGCACGGCGTGGTCGCCCCGGCAGGCATTTCACGCGCGGCGGTCGCGGTGCTCAACAAAAAGCTCAACCTCGCGGTAATGTCGACGGCGGCGAGCGAAAAAATCTTTGCACTGGGTTCGGAGCCGCTGGTCGGCACGCCTGAGGCGTTCTGGGCGCTGGTGCGCAGCGATTCGGTGAAGTGGGCGGAGGTCATCCGCCGTGCCGGCGCAAAGATCGATTGATGGTTTTGATCCAATACACCGGCTGACCGCGGGCATCCACAACAACAGCGGCAGCAAAAAAACACAATGAGCGAGGAGGAAGTCCAATGCATGCGTTGATTCGTGTATCAGGCCTTGTGGCGCTGCTGGTCCCGGCGGTGCTGTTCGCGCAGATGCTTTTTGCGAAGGCGGTTTTTGCGCAGAACTTCCCCGGCGGCAAGCCGGCGCGCATTCTTGTCGGGTTCTCGCCCGGCGGCGGCGTGGATACCACGGCGCGGATGATGGCGCAGGCGCTGGGTGATTTGTGGGGCAATACCGTGCTGGTCGAGAACCGGCCCGGTGCCGCCGGCAATGTGGCCAACGAGGTCACGGCGAAAGCGCCTCCTGACGGTTACACCATGGTCCTGTGCAACATCGGCTCGCACGCAATCACCCCGGCCCGTTTTGCAAAAAAACTGTCGTACGACCCGATCGGCGATTTCGCCTTTCCGGTGATGATCGGTGGTGTGCTCAATGTGTTCATGGTGCACCCCTCGATGCCGGTGCGCAGCCTGCAGCAGTACATCGATTACGCGCGCAAGGCACCGGGCAAGCTCAACTTCGGTTCTTCCGGCGTCGGCGCTTCGCCGCACCTGTCGATCGAGCTGTGGAAGATGATGAGCAAGATCAACATCGTGCATGTGCCGTACAAGGGCGCTGCGCAGGCGCTGGGCGACGCGATCAGCGGCCACATCGAATCCTCGGTGGGCAATCTCGCCGGCGCGCCGCTGGCGGCGATCAAGGCCGGCCGCGTGCGCGCGCTGGCGGTGACTTCGGGTGTGCGCAGCCCGCAATTGCCCGAGGTGCCGACCTTCGCCGAATCCGGCGTGCCCGGCTACGACGTCACCGGCTGGTACGGGCTGTGCACACAAAGCAGGGTGCCGCAGGCCATCCTTGCGCGTATCAACGCCGACGGCAACAAGATCCTCGCCGGTCCGCTGAAGCAGCGGCTCGAAGACCAGGGCGTGACCGTGACCCCGGGGACGCCGGAGCAGTTTCTCGCCCACGTGAAGGTCGAAATCGCGAAATGGACCAAGGTCGTAGCCGACGCCAAGCTCGAAGGCGACTGAAGCGCGATCCAATCAACCCGTAACCAGGAGTGTTGCAACATGAATGACGGATCACCCGCCCACCTGAGCCCGGAGACCGTGCTCGAGCAGTTGAAAAAGCACGGGGTCACCCACGTGGTGTGGCTGCCTGACAGCGAGACCAACTGGCTCTACCTGCTGATGAAGGCCGAGCCTTCGCTGACGCTGGTGCCGGTGCCGCGCGAGGGATTGGCCTGCTCGATCGCGGCGGGTCTGGCCGCCGGCGGCAAGGTGCCGGTGATCCTGGTGCAGAACACCGGGCTGATGGAGTCGGGCGATTCGATCCGCGGCTGGCTGTTCGGCCTCGAAATCCCGGTGGTGTTCATGGTCGGCATGCGCGGCTGGTCGCGGCACGGCCCGCCCACCGCGGACACCGCCTCGCTCTACACCGAGCCCTTCCTCAACGCCTTCCGCATCAACTACTACCTGGTCGAGAGTGATGCCGATGTCGGGCGCATTAGTTACGCCTTCGAGGAATCGAAGCGCACAAAACGCCCGGTCGCGGTGCTGGTCGGTGACGAATACCACGGCTTCAACAAATAAAAACAGAACTAAAAATAAAAGGAAAAACAAACATGATCGATACTGAAGCCTTGCTCAAGGCATTCAACGCGCATCGCGGCGACGCCATCGTCGTGCCCGGACGCGGCGGCAAGTACTGGGTGCATATCAGCGGCGAGCCGCATCTTGATCTGCCGATGGGCGACCCGGCGATGGGCGGCCACGCCGCCTTCGCCTTCGGCCTTGCGCTGGCGCAGCCGAAACGCCGCGTGGTGCTGTTTGATTCCGAGGGCGACCTGCAGATGGGGCTGGGCATCCTGCTCACCATCGCCGAGCTGAAGCCGGCGAACTTCTATCATTTCCTGCTCGACAACGAGTGTTACGCCACCACCGGCGGCCAGCCGGTGCCGAACGCGAAGAACGTCGATTACGAAATGATGGCCAAAGCCTCTGGTTACCCGCGCACCTATTCCTTCACCGAACTGGACAAGGTGACTGCGGCGCTGCCGGAAATCCTCGGCAAGCCGGGGCCGGTGTTTGTGGCGATGAAGGTCAATCCCGATGTCGAGAACCGGCCGATCAACCAGCGTGTGCGCTGGCGCACCCGCGGCTGGACGCAGGTGATCGGTGATCTGCAGCGTAAACTCGGCATCGCCGCCTGAAGAAAGGACTGACATGGATGTTGCAACCGCGGGCATGCTGACCCGCTACAAACAATGGTCCAACCGCGTCATGTTCGATGCCATCGCCAAACTGCCGGAGGGCGAGGCGCTGAAGCCGCGCCCTTCGCTGTTCAAGAACATGGTGCACACGCTGAACCACAACTATGTGATCGACCGCATCTGGCAGGCGCACCTCGAGGGTCGCGAACACGGTTACGAGGCGCGCAACACCAGGGACCATCCGCCACTCGAAGAACTGGCACGGCTGCAGGACGGCATCGACGACTGGTATGTCCGCTGGGCCGATGCGCAGAGCGCGGCCACGCTGGCCGAGGTCGTGCATTACACACTGGTCGGCGGCAACCAGGGTTCGATGACCCGCGGTGAAATCCTGCTGCATCTGGCGATGCACACCAATTACCACCGCGGTTTTGTGTCGGACATGATCTATGGCGTGGCCGGCCACCGGCCGCCAACCATGGACCTGCCGGTGTACATGCGCGAGGGCGTTGCCCCTAAAGCCTGAAAAAACCGCAGCTTGGCGCTGGTGCGCCGGGTTGCGTTGACCATGCCCGGAGCCGGGCGTAGCATCGTTTTTGCGGCACCCGGATTCTCAGCATGTTCCCGTCATCTCGCCCCGGAGGTGCATCATGGCTGAACGCACGATACGCGACATCATTGCCGGTCAGGACCTGCTGACCGCGCCCCCGCAAATCACCGTGGCCGAAGCGGCGCGCCAGATGCGCCAGCGCAACGTCGGCGCGATGCTGGTGGTGGAGGGCGGCAAACTCGCCGGCATCTTCACCGAGCGCGACGCGCTGTTCCGCGTGGTTGCCGCCGGCCTCGACAGCTCGACCACACCCCTGCAGGTGGTGATGACCGCCAAGCCGCAGAGCATCGACCCCGATCAGGATTTCGCCCACGCGCTGGCGATGATGCATGAAGGCCGTTTTCGCCACCTGCCGGTGACCGAAGGCGGCCGCCCGGTGGGCATGCTCTCGGTGCGCGATGCGCTGGGGCCGGAGCTCGAGTCTTTTGTCTACGAACTGCTCAGGCAGGAGCAGGTGAGCCAGATTTTGGCCTAGGCACTGCGGCGATTAAGTCGTGTGGCTGTGTAGGGCGGATGAGGAGCGGAGCGACGTTATCCGCCGAATGCATTTAAAGGTCAGTGACATACGGCGGATGGCGCCGCCAAGCGGCTTCCCCCAAGAGGACTTCCTTCGGGGCGTATCCGCCCTACGTCAAGACTGCGCCTTTCGCGAGGCGAGCAGGCAATACAAAGCCACTGCGGACGGCAGCAGCAGCGCGGCAAAGGCGACGCCGTAATCGCGGGTCAGCACATAGATGTTGGCGAACAGTATCGGCCCGATGAATTTGCCGACATTGGTGATCACCAGCGAGCCGCTGATTGACAGGCTGACTTCATGCGGCGGCGAGCGCCGGCCCACTTCGGCGAGGATCGCGCCGGGCCAGCAGCCCGAGGTCGCACCGAGCAGCGCAAACCACAGATAGACCAGCAGCAGCGGTGTCTGCGGCTGCAGCGCGAGGCCGTACAGCGCGCACAACACCATCAGTCCCGCGTTCCACGCCAGCACGCGCGCGGTGTCGCCAATGCGGTCACTGATCCAGCCGATCAATACACGGCCGGCGGCGCTGGCTATTTGCACCACGGTGAGCACCGTGCCCGCCACCACCAGGCTCATCTGCAGCGTTTCAACGCTGGCGACCACGGCAAAGGTCGCCGCGCAGAACTGCACCCAGGAAAAACAGCTGCCGGCTATCGCCAGCAGGCGCAGCGCAGGGCGGCGCCAGATTGCCGCAGCACCTGCGAAGGGATTCGGCGTGACCGCCGGCGCGCTGCGGTCACGGTCATCATCCCAGCTGCGGCGTCCGTACTGCATCAGCGCGACCACTGCGAGCAGCAGCAGCGCGCTGAGCACCACCGACCAGCGCCAGCCGGCGGTCACTGCCACCGCCGGCGCGATCAGCGCGGCGAGCATGCCGCCGGCGGGAATGCCGGTCTGGTGGATCGAGAACACGGTGCTGCGCCGCTGCGGCGGCGTGTAGCGCATCAGCAGATGCGAGGCCGAGGGCGTGATCATGCCGTAGCCGAGCCCGATCACCAGCGAGCCGATAATGAGGAAGGCGGCGTGCGGTATCAGCAGCACCAGCATGCCGATCGCAGCCAGCGCGTGGCCGAGCTGGTTGACGCGCGCCGCGCCGTAACGCCGGCTCATGTTGCCGAGCAGGGTCAGTGTCACCACCATGCCGCTGCTGACCAGGCTGATCTGGTAACCGATCAGCGAGGGGTTGAAGCCGTAGTCGCGCGCCACCTCCGGCGCCACGGCAGGCAGCACCAGCACTGCCATCGAGGCGAAGCTGTGGCCGGCGAGCAGGGCCGGCAGTAACAACTGCTGCAGCGATTGCAATTGCGGGCTGTGTCAGTTCGGAAACCAGGGCAGCATCGGCTGCTGACCCGCGGGCAGGGCCTTGCGGCCGAGGTTGAGCACCATCGCCAGCATTGCGTAGTAACCGGCTATCGTGACCAGTTCGATCGTGCCCTGCTCACCAAAACATTTCAGTGCGCGGTTATAGGTGACATCGCAGGCGCTCTTGTTATGCAGCACTTCGGCCAGCAGATCAAACAGCGCAGCCTCGTCCTCGGCCATCGGGTCGGGACGGCGGCCTTCGGCGATGGCCTGCGCCACCGCGGGGCTGAGTCCGGCTTTCATTGCGTGTTTGTAATGCGACTGCCATTCGTACTGCTGGGTCCAGTGGCGTGCCGCGATCAGCGTCGCCATTTCGGCGATGCGCCGCTCCAGCGGACATTTGAAGCGCAGGTATTCACCGACCTGCTGCACGGTCATCGCGAGGCCGGGGCTGCGCAACAGCGCCAGAAAGGGACCGCGCAATTCACCGCGCGGGCCGGCGGCGATGCTGGCAGCGACCTGTTTCTGTTCTTCGGTCCACTGTTCCTGGGGGATCGGCGGGAAACGTTCGGGTTGCGGCATGTTCATGGTGCTGTCCCCCGGTGATTCATGTAAGCCATTGTTTTAATTGATATTTTTAGTATGATCAAAACATCCACTGCCCACCGTTGACGTGTACGGTCTGTCCGGTGATGAAGCCCGCGCGTGGCCCGCACAGAAAACGCACGGTTGCGGCGATCTCATCCGGTTCGCCGTAGCGGCCGACGGGAATATGGCTGCCGGCATCGGGCCGCGGTGCGCGTTTGCCGGCGCGCACGGTGTTGATGTGGCCCGGCGATACACAGTTAACGCGGATGCCGCGGGCACCGAATTCGCGCGCCAGCGCGCGGGTCATCCCGGCGAGGCCGTTCTTGGCCACCGAGCTGTGCACCTTGCCCACTGCGCCGGTCAGTGCGGTGTCGCCGGCGAGGGTGATGATGTCGCCGCGTCCGGCTTTGAGCATGCCGGGCAGCACGGCCTGGATGCAGTGGAAGGAACCGTCCAGGGAAATCGACATCACCTGGCGCCATTCGGCGAAGCTCATGGTTTCGAAGGCGACTTCGCGGCGCACCGAGGCATTGAGCACCAGGATGTCGACGGCGCCGAGTTCGGCGACCACCGCGGCGTGCATGCCCGCGACCGCATCGGCTTCGGCAATGTCGGCGAGAAATACCGCGGCACGGCCGCCACCGGCACGGATTTCCGTGGCCAGTGCTTCGGCTTCGGCGCGTGATGCACGGGTGTTGATGGCCACCGCTGCGCCGGCGGCGGCGAGTTCGAGGGCGATGGCACGGCCGATGTTTTTCGCCGCGCCGGTGACCAGCGCGACCTTGCCGGCGAGTTCCTGCTCTGCTTGCATGGTGGAATCCGTGGAGATGCCGCGTGTAACGCGCGTTGCGGCGAGCGGCAAGGATAACGGGGAAGTCGCGCACTGGCGACACTGCGCCGCCGCATTCCACATGCTGTGTCCGACGAACGCTGCTGGTATAGTCAGCGCCCTGCAGGAACATCACCGGATGGAGGATGGATGAAGCTGGCTCAGGCGAGTGTTGTGTTGCTGTTGTGTTCAGCAGCTGGTGCGCATGCACAGGCTGTAACGGGCAAGGCTGCCGCGGCGCCGGCGCCGGGATTCCCGAGCAAGCCGATCCGCATCGTAGTCGGTTTCACGCCGGGCGGCGGGCCGGACATCACCGCGCGTTACCTCGCGCAGAAACTGACCGAGGAATACAAGCAGCAGGTGATTGTCGATAACCGCCCCGGTGCCGGCGGCACCATCGCCGCCAACCTAGCCGCAACCGCCAATCCCGACGGCCACACCCTGCTGTCGGTGTCATCGGCGCATGCCGTGGCGCCGGCGATTTACGAAAAACTGCCGTACGATGCGCAACGCGATCTTGCCGGCGTGTCGCTGTCCGCGGTGTCGAAGTATGTGCTGGTGACTTCGCCATCGGCGGGCTTCCGCAGCACACGCGAGCTGCTGGCCGCCGCAAAAGCCAAACCCGGCGTGCTCAACTTCTCCTCGGCGGGTATCGGCAGCGGCACCCATTTCGCCGGCGAGCAGCTGAAGAGCATGGCGAAGATCGATGTCGTGCACATCCCGATGAAGGGCATCCCCGAAGCGATGACCGAGGCACTGACCGGCCGTGTGCAGTTTTTCCTGGCACCGATCGCCAACGCGGTGCCACAGGTGCGCGACGGCAAGCTGCTGGCGCTGGGGGTATCTTCGCTGAAACGCGACGCGCTGCTGCCTGACGTGCCGGCCATCGCCGATGGCGGTGTGCCCGGTTATGACGCGGTGCTGTGGTTCGGCGTGGTCACCCACGGCAAAACGCCGCGCCCGGTGATCAATGATCTGAACCGCGAAATCCGCCGCGTGTTGTCCGACGACGAGGCGAAGCGGCGCTGGGCGCCGATCGGCCTCGAGCCCTCGCCGACCACGCCCGAAGGTTTCGACAAGCTGATCGCCGCGGAAATCGCCCTGTTCACCAAACTTGCCCGTGCCGGCAACATCAGAGCCCAATAAGGAAGATCAACCATGAAAATCAAAACCAACGGCATCGAACTGCATTGCATCATCGAAGGTGAAGGTCCCTGGGTGACGATGTCGCACTCACTGGCCTGCAACTCAAGCATGTGGGATGTGCAGGCCAAACTTCTGGTCGGCCAAGGCTACAAGGTGCTGCGTTTTGACACCCGCGGCCACGGCGCGAGTGATGCCCCCGAAGGTGCGTACACGCTGGAGCAGATGGCCGACGACCTGCACGGCCTCTACGCCGCGCTGGGCATCCGCCGCTCGCACTGGGTCGGGCTGTCGATGGGCGGCATGATCGGCGAGACCTATGCGCTGAAATATCCTGGCGTGTTCCAGAGCATGGTGCTCGCCGACACCACCAGCCGCCGCCCGCCGAATGCCGAGCAGATGTGGGGCGATCGCGTCAAGCTGGCGCGCGAGAAGGGCATGGACGCGCTGGTCGAAGGCACGCTGGCGCGCTGGTTCACCGATCCCTATCGCGCGGCCAATCCGGCGGTGATGGCGAAAATCGGCGGTGACATCCGCAACACCCCGGTTGCCGGTTTTGCCGGCTGCTGCGACGCCATCGCCAAAATCGACGTGCTCGACCGGCTGAAGGAAATCGATTGCCCGTCGCTGGTCATAGTCGGTGACCAGGACCACGGCACGCCGCCGGAAATGGCGCGGCAGATCCATGCCAACCTGCGCGGCTCGGAGCTGCTGATCATTCCGTCGGCGGCGCATCTGTCCAACGTCGAGCAGCCGCAGGCCTTCAACGACGCGCTGCTCGGTTTCCTGCGCAAGGTCGCCTGATGCGGCACGGGTTTGCAGTCGCGGCCTTTGCGCTGCTGCTTGCCGCCTGCGAGGGCCTGATCGGCGGCGAGGAGCTGATGCGGGTGCCGCTGCAGGCAACGCCGGGCGGTTACGCTCCGGTGCGCGTGCAGCTCAAGCCGGAGATGAACCCGGTGGCGATCACTCTGCATGCCGATTTTGGCTGGGGCAGGAGCGAGGAGGCCGGGCAGTGGAATGCCTACCGCGCCGAGCTGCGCCGCGACGGCCAGGTCATCGCCAGCCGCGAAGTGCAGATCAATAGCCCGGAGAAGCCCAATGTCGCCGCTTCGGCACCACCGACCGCGCTGCAGCAGCCGCTGCTGCATGTCGATGTCCCGGCCGGGGGCGAATATGAGGTGTCGATCACCGCGACCCGTCCTGTTGTGGTGACGCTCAATTCGCCGGAACTCGCGGTGCGCATCAAAGTGCCGCGCGCGCAGCAATAACCGTGGAGCGATAGCCGTGGATTCCCAGGTCGCGGCCGGTACCCGCGGCGTCGGCCAGCTGCTGCGCCTGGCGCGTTTTCTGGAGCCCTATCGCGCAAGGGTGTATGCCGCGCTGGCTGCGCTGCTGGTGGCGGCCGGCAGCGTGCTCGCGCTGGGCCAGGGCCTGCGTTTTGTCATCGACTCCGGTTTCGGCAGCGGCAATCCGGCCATGCTCAACACCGCGCTTGCCGGCGTGATCGCGGTGTCGGTGGTGCTGGCGGTGGCGACCTGGCTGCGCTTCTATCTGATGATGACCACCGGCGAATTCGTCATCGCCGACTTGCGCCGCGCGGTGTTTGGCCATGTGCTGACCCTGTCGCCTGCGTTTTTCGACACCACCCGCACCGGCGACATCGTGTCCCGTGTCACCAACGACAGCGAGCAGCTGCGCCAGGTGATCGGCTTCGGCTTGTCGATGTTCCTGCGCAACGGCCTGATGATGGCCGGCGCACTGGTGCTGCTGTTTGCGACCAGCCCGCGGCTCGCCTTCCTGATCGTGCTCGGCGTACCGGCGACGCTGGTGCCGATTTTGCTGCTTGGCCGTTATGTGCGGCGGCTGTCGCGCAGCAACCAGGATCGTGTCGCTGAAGTGTCCTCGCAGGTGGACGAGGCGATGCACGAAATCCGCACCGTGCAGGCCTATGGCCATGAGGCGCGCACCGCCGCGGCCTTTGATGCCGCCACCGATGCGGCGCAGACCGCCGGTGTTGAGCGCGTGCGCATCAAGGCCTGGCTGATTTCATCGGTGATGCTGATTGCCTTCTGTGCGGTGGGCGTGATTCTGTGGATCGGCGGACACGATGTGCTCGACGGCCGCATGTCGGCGGGCGAGTTGTCAGCCTTTGTGTTCTATGCCGGCGTGGTGGCCAGCGGCGCCGGCACGATGTCCGAGGTCTGGGGCGAAATCCAGCGCGCCGCCGGCGCCACCGAGCGGCTGATGGAGCTGCTGGATGCACGCACCGACCTCGAGGTGGCCGCGCCGCGTGCGATGCTGCCGGCGCGTCCGCGCGGCGAAATCCGTTTCGAAGGGCTGCGTTTTACCTATCCGACACGACCCGATATCGAAGCACTGTCCGGACTGTCCTTCATCGTGCAGCCCGGCGAACGCGTCGCGCTGGTCGGGCCTTCAGGCGCGGGCAAGACCACGATTTTTGCGATGCTGCTGCGCTTTTACGATCCGCAGGCCGGCCGCGTGCTGATCGACGGCATCGACCTGCGCCACTGTGACCCGCGCGAGCTGCGCCGTGCCGCGGCGCTGGTGTCCCAGGACCCGGTGATCTTTGCGACGACCGTGACCGAGAATGTGCGCTTCGGCCGGCCCGATGCCACGCCAGACGAAGTGCGCGCCGCCTGCCAGGCTGCACACGCCATCGAATTCATCGAACGGCTGCCGCAGGGTTTTGATACCGAACTGGGCGAGCGCGGTGTGCGCCTGTCCGGTGGCCAGCGCCAGCGCCTGGCCATTGCCCGCGCCATTCTTGCCGACCGGCCGATCCTGCTGCTCGACGAGGCGACCAGTTCACTCGACGCTGAAAGTGAACGCCAGGTCGCCGCTGCGCTGGAAGAACTCGCGAAGGGCCGCACCACTCTGGTGATCGCTCACCGCCTCGCCACGGTGCGCAACGCCGACCGCATCCTGGTGCTCGAACGCGGCCACCTGCATTCCACCGGCACCCACGACCAGTTGCTGCGCGAGGAAGGCCTCTACGCCCACCTCGCGCGACTGCAGTTCATGGATGAACATAATGTGGACAGAAACGCGCCGGCCGCTGCGCGTAATTCGGCCAGCCCGGGTTAAACTGACTGCACAATAATTGATCACATGATGGCGCCGCTCCAAGTCGGCAGCTGCAAAACAGGGGGAAGCGATGAGCGCAAGCACGCTGAAAGCCGCAATCCGGACATTGATTGCAACAAGCTGTGTATGGCTTGTGATGTTCCAGCCCGTTCAGGCCCAACAGGTCGATCGCAACAAGGCCCCGGGTTTTGTCACGCTGACAAAAGACGCAAAGGTCGTGCTGATGCCGACCGACATCGAGCTGTTTTCGATCAGTGCCGGTGGCGTCATGGAGCCCAGGGCGGACTGGACGGACGCCGCCACGAAACACTTCAAGACGGCACTGATTGAGCGCAAGAAAAGACTGGGCATCCAGACCCAGGAACTTTCGGACAAGGATGCCGATGACGTGGACGAAATCAACGCGCTGCATGGCGCGGTTGCCCGTGCCATTTCAATGCACCACTTCGGCCCGGGTTTTTTCAACCTGCCGACCAAGGAAGGCAAGCTCGACTGGTCGATGGGTGTATCCGTGGCGCCAGTGAAAAAGCTGACCGGTGCCGATTACGCGCTGTTCACCTGGGTGCGTGACAGTTATGCCAGCGCCGAGCGTGTCGCCACGATGGTGGTGCTCGCCATCCTCGGCGTGGGTGTCGGCGGCGGATTCCAGACCGGTTATGCCTCGCTGGTTGATCTCAATACCGGCAATGTGGTGTGGTTCAACCAGATGTTCCGTGCAAGCGGCGATCTTCGCGAAGCCGGTCCCGCCACCGAGACACTGGAACTGCTGCTCAAGAATTTTCCGCAGGCGCAATGAACCGCAGGCGCCTCGTTGCAGGCTGCCTTGCCTGCGGTGTGCTGGCTGCAGGCCGTACCGCCTGGGCACAGACGAAGCCGGCGGCTGACTGGGCTGCGCCGGCGCGTTTCGCGCGGCCGGAGGTTGCCAGCGATGAAGGTGGTTTGTGGGCCATCATGGACCGCGAAGAGCGCAACCTGCGCCGCAGCCCGTTCCTGATTCGCGACGAGGCGCTGAACGGTTATATCCGCGACATCGCCTGCCGGCTTGGCGGCGAGCATTGTGCCGATGTCCGTGTCTACATCGTCAATACACCGTTGTTCAATGCCAGCATGGCGCCCAACGGAATGATGCAGGTCTGGAGCGGACTGCTGCTCCGCCTGGAAAACGAGGCGCAGCTTGCCGCAGTACTCGGACACGAGATTGGCCATTACCTGGAAAAACACACGCTTGAACGGTTGCGCGACGTGCGCGGTGCGAGTGCTGCCGCTGCTTTCCTCAGTGTGTTTGGTCTCGTCGGCGCCATCGGCCAGCTTGCGCTTGCCGCAGGGTTGTTGTCCTACTCGCGCGACCAGGAAACCCGGGCTGACCGCATCGGCTCCACCCTGATGCACCGCGCGGGCTACGATCCCGCAGAGGCCGCGAAGGTCTGGGGCAATCTGCTGCAGGAGGTTCAGGCCAGTCCTGATGGCGCGGGCAAGACACGCACGCAGATGTTTGCAACACACCCCGGCATCGAGGAGCGGCAGCAGACGCTGGCCGAGATTGCAAAATCGCTGCCTTCCGGCAAGGCGCCCGCGGAAACCTGGGCCGAGCGCATGCGGCCCTATCGTATGGGCTGGCTGCATGAGGAGGTCAAGCGCGGCCGGTATGACGAAAGCATCGCCCTGCTTACACGCATGGCGGGTTCGGGAATCGAGGTTGGATCGACGCTGTTTGCCCGGGGAGAGTCATACCGCCTGCGCGGCAAGGAAGGTGATATCGACCTTGCGCTCGCCGATTTTCAGGCCGCACTGTCGGCCGGCAGCGAGCCGGCGGAAACCCATCGTTCGCTGGGTTATGTGTACAGGCGCAAGCAGCAGCACCCGCAGGCAAAGGCGAGTCTTGCGCGTTACCTGGAGCTGGCGCCAGGTGCGCCGGACAGTTCGATGGTCAAGAGCATTCTGGAGGAGCTCGGTTCATGAAAAAGATTCTGCTGATCGGTTTGTCGCTGTTGCTGTCCGGCTGCGTGTCCGTGGCCAAGATCGAAGGTGGCGATCGTGTGGTCGGCGAACGCCTGACACTGACCATCGAGGGGGCTTGGAATCATGTCAATGCCCCCGGACTGGGCCCAGCCCAGGTATGGACGATGGAGGGCATGACCATCGATCAGATGCTGATCTACACCGGGCTCAAGGATGGCGAGGTGATCCATGCTCCAAGTCCTTCCGGACAGAAGAGCTTTACCTTCAAGTCTTCGATGCAGCCGGACGAGATCGTCGGGCTGTTCGAGGGCACGTTTACCCGCGACGGATCGACATTCAAGCTGGTCAAACTGGAGCCGGCGAATGTCGGAGGGCAGAAGGGGTTCCGCTTCGAGTATGCGCTGGTGCGCAAGGTCGACAGCGTCCGGTTGTCGGGCGTCGGTTTTGTCGCGGTCAGCCGCAACGAATTGTTCGCGGTGGTCTATCAGGCGCCGCGGCTGGTGTTTTTCGAGCGCAATGCCGCGCGCATTGAAAACATCGGCCGCAGCATGCGCATCAAGGGTTGAGCACTTTCAGAACTGCTGTTGCCCGCCATCGACGTAGATCAGCTGGCCGCTGACCATGCGCGCGGCCGGCGTGCACAGATAACGCACCAGGCCGGCGACTTCTTCCGGCGACGAGCGGCGGCCCATCGGCACATTGGTGACCGGTGCGCGTTCGGAGCGGCCCGCCGCGCGCGCGGTATCCATCTGGCCGGGCGCGACGCAGTTGACGTTGATGTTGTGTTCGCCGAGTTCCTTGGCGAGCGCGCGGGTGAAACCCCACAGGCCGTGTTTGCCGACCGAGCCGTGTACGCGGCGCTTGGCGCCGGAGAGCGCGGTCATGCCGCCCAGCGTGACGATGCTGCCGCCGCCGGCCGCGATCATCGAGGGCAGGCAGGCCTTGGTGCAGAAAAAGGAACCGTCTAGCGTGATCGACAGCAGGCTGCGCCATTCTTCGTAGCTCATGTCGATGAACGCCGTTTCCTTGCGGATCGAGGCGTTGAGGACGAGGATGTCGACCTTGCCGTGGCGTTTGACCAGGTCGCCGACCATGGCGTCCACCGCCTTGCTGTCGGCGATGTCGGCGACATAAACCTCGGCCTTGCCGCCGGCAGCGCGGATCTCGTCGGCCACGGCATCGGCATCGGCTTTTGCGCTGCGCGCATTGACGGCGACGGTGGCGCCGGCTTCGGCGAGTGCGAGCGCAATGGCACGGCCGATGTTGCGCGATGCGCCGGTGACCAGCGCGACCTTGCCTGCGAGTTCCTCTGCTGCACGTTCCTTTTGGGCTGCCATGTGTTTCCCCGATGGTTGGTGATGGTGAGCGCCGATTTTACCGGCTGCGGTCAAACCGCTACCATGCCTGCCTCGGAGGAGATGCGGAAATGAACACAATGCGGATCACGGCCGTGGTGCTAATGATGTCAGCTGGCACGGCGGCAGCGGCCTGGCCGGAGAAACCGGTGCGGGTGGTGCTGTCGGTGCCGGCTGGCGCGACGCCGGATGTCACGGCGCGGCTGATCTTTCCCGCGCTGTCGCAGCAGCTTGGTGCCTCACTGGTCGCCGACAACCGCGCCGGTGGCGGCGGCGTGATCGGTGCCGAGATCGCGGCGAAGGCCGCGCCCGACGGTTACACGCTGTTCATCAGCAGCCCCGGCGCGCTGACCATCCTGCCGCATCTGCGCAAGGGGCTGCCGTACGACACGCTGCGTGATTTTGCGCCGGTGAGCCTGATCTCGATCGGGCCTTTTGTGCTGATGACCCATCCTTCGGTGCCGGCGAAAACCATCAAGGAGCTGATCGCGCTGGCGAAGTCGCAACCGGGCAAGCTCAACTACGCCTCGGCCGGAAACGGCGTGGCCAATCACCTCGCCGGTGAACTGTTCAAGCAGATGGCGGGGCTAGACATCGTGCATGTGCCGTACAAGGGCGCGCCGCAGGCGGTCAATGATGTACTCGCCGGACACATGAACATGATGTTCAACTCGGTGGCGCCGATTGTCGGCTTCATCAAGGCGGGCAAGGTGCGCGTGCTCGGCATCGCCAGCCTGCAGCGCTCGCCGCAACTGCCGGAGGTGCCGACCATCCATGAATCGGGCGTGCCCGGCTTCGAGGCAGTGAACTGGTTCGGCCTGTTCGCGCCGGCAAAAACGCCGAAGCCGATCATCAGCAAGCTCAGCGCGGCGACGGTGAAGGCCGTCAAGTCACCGGAACTGCAGGCGCAGTTCATCGCACTGGGCGCTGATCCGGTGGGCAGTTCGGTCGAGGAATTCACCGCGTTTGTCCGGCGCGACCTCGAGAAATATGAAAAGGTGGTGCGCCTGTCCGGCGCCAAGCTCGACTGATGGCTGTTCCCGCCCGCGCCAAGAAAAAGAAAAAACACGCTGCCACGCGCACGGCGCGGCCGAAGGTGTCGCGCGCGAAGATTCCGGCGGCGGAGTGGCAGGCGCGCTGCGAGCTGGCTGCGGCGCACCGCCTGGTCGCGCATTTTGTGTTTGTCGACCTGACCTACAACCACATTTCGCTGCGCGTGCCGGGCGAGCCCGGTCATTTCCTGGTGAAGGCTGACAATGTGCTGATGGAGCAGGTCACCGCCAGCAATCTCGTCAAATACGATCTGGATGGCCGTCAGGTCGGCGTGTCGCCGTACAAGGCAAGCCCGGCGGCATACAACCTGCACGCGGCGGTGCTGGGTGCGCGGCCTGATATCAACTCCGCAGTGCATACCCACAGCCCCGCCAATCTCGCGGTGTCAGCGCAGCGTCACGGCCTGCTGCCGATCACCCAGCAGGCGATGCGCTTCTGGAACCGCATCGCGCGCTATCCCAACCTCACTGATGACACCACCCGCGAAGGTGCAGAGCAGCTCGCCGCGGCGCTGGGCGAATACTGGGTGATGCTGCTGGAGAATCACGGTGCGCTGGTCTGCGGCACGACGCTGGCCGAGGCCTACATCTACCACCACTTTTTCGAGCTGGCCTGCCGTGCGCAGTTGGGAGCGCTGGCCGGCGGCGCCGAGCTGATCGTGCCGTCGCCGGAAGTCTGCGCGGCGCGTGTGGCCAAGTTCGGCCGCACGGGTGTGTATGACAGCGACAGCCGCGACTGGGTCGCGAGCATGGCGCTGGTCGAGAAGCTTTACCCCGACTACAAAACCTGAGCAGCGGTCCGGGCTGCAGCCTCAGCCGCCGCGCTGCCCGTCGAGAAAGGCGAGCAGCACTGCCGCCATTTCCACCTCCTTCACCGCCCAGCTTTCCGGCGGCACGACATCGACATCCTGGTGTTCGGCAAACAGCACATGCAGTGCGGCCTTCGGCAGCAGCTGCGCGAGCCGCTCGCCGACGGCCTTGGGATGGGTGTTGTCGTTGCCGGGAATCACGCAGGCCGGCGCGGTGATCGAGCGCAGCTGCTGTTCGGTGGCGCCGATCACCGGCAGCTCTGCCTCGGCGATGAAACCCGCGCTCCAGCGGCGCATCGCGTCGATCACCGCAGTGGCATCGGCATTCATCAGGCGCTCGCGGTTGGCGGGATTGGCGCGGATCAGTTCGGCAAAGTGCGGCATCGCGCACACTGCGGCCATGCCGCCGGTTTCAGCGGCGGCGATGTACTGGCCGTAATATTCTCGCGCAAGGCGTTGCGCGGCGAAGCCGCCACCGGTGACCCGCCACAACAACAATCCGCGTACCACCTGCGGGTAACGCAGCGCGAAGGCCAGCGACATCCGGCAGCCGGAGGAGCTGCCGCCGACAAACAGGCTGCCTTCATTCAGCGCGCCGAGTTGTTGCAGCAGCGCGTGCAGGTCGGCCGCCCACACCTCGTGCTCCGCGAGATCACCACCAAGCAGCACATCGGAGGCGCCGCAGTTGCGGCGGTCGTGGATCAGCACGCGGTAGCCGCCTTCGGCGATGCGCTGCGCGAGTGCGCGCAGCGCCGACATCGGACGCCGCCCGCCGGGTGACAGCGCGACCCAGGGGCCGCGTACCCCGAGGATTTCATGGTGCAGGGTGGCGCTGTTGACGGTGGTTTTCATGGGCAGGCCATATCCAAAAAATTATTAAATAAAAACAATTACTTAAGAGTTATTTATGCAGGCGGCGCTGGTTTAAAATCGCGGCATGTGTGGACGTTACGCGCTGTACGGCAATAAAAAACGCAAGCCCGCCGAAGCCCTGCAATTTCACGGCGAGGATATCGATTTTCCGCCGCGTTACAACCTGTCGCCGATGCAGCCGCTTCCGGTGAGTGTTGTTGATGACTCCGGCCGGCTGCGCCTGTCGCTGATGACCTGGGGTCTGGTGCCGGCGTGGTCCAGGAATCCGGCGATCGGCGCCAGGCTCAACAACGCGCGCGCTGAAACCGTCGCGGAGAAACCGGCGTTCCGCGAATCCTGGCGTCGCCGCCGCTGTCTGGTGCCGATGAACGGTTTTTACGAATGGCAGCGTGAAGGCGGGTACAGACAGCCCTATTATTTCTCGCTGCGCGGACAGGAGGTGTTTGCGCTGGCCGGCATCCATGACCGCTGGCGTGGTCCGGATGGTGAAACACGCAACACCTTCGCGGTGCTGACCACCGCGCCCAACACGCTGATGGCGCCGGTGCATGACCGCATGCCGGTGATCGTTCCGGCTTCGGCCTATGAAACCTGGCTCGATCCGCGCAATACCACGGCCCGCGGCCTTGAAGTGCTGCTGGCGCCTTATCCAGCCGATGAGATGCAGGCCTGGCCGGTGACGGCACGAGTCAACAGCGTGCGTAATGATGATGCCGCGCTGGTGGAGGCCGCTGGAGCCTCGGCTACAATCGGGGCAGTGCTTCCAGAACCACCTCGACAGGGACTATTGCTGTGACCGCAACCGGCAAGAGCAGAATTTCGGGCAAGACTGCGGGCAAAACCCCGGGCAGGGCCGCCACCGCAGACCTTCGCAGCGGCGCTGCGCGAATGCCTGCAAAAGTGGCGCTGCCCAAGGCCAACATCGAAATGATTGCGCACTCGCTGTCGGTGGGCATGTGCCGCGCGCTGAACGTGCGCCTGACCAGACTCTCGCGCAAAGGTCTCGAGGCGGAGATGACGGTCACCGATGACCACATCAACCGCACCGGCCGTGTCAACGGCGGCGTGCTGATGGCATTTGCCGATGTGGTGGGTGCGATGGGCACCGTGGCCAACCTGCCCGAGGGTTACCGCACCACAACGCTGGAATCGAAGACCAATTTCTTTTCCGCCGGGGCTGGTCCGCGGCTCAAGGCGCGCAGCGTGCCGCTGCACATCGGCCGTACCACGATGGTGTGGCAGACCACGGTCAGCAACCTGGACGACACGCGGGTGGCGATTGTCACCCAGACCCAGATCGTGCTGCAGCCGCGGAGCCAGTAGCCGGCGCAAGCCCGCTGCAGCCTTGGAGAACCCGATCATGCACAGCATCGCGAAAGAGGAATTACGCGGCGTATCCCGGACTGTTGCCGAGATCGAGTGGCTGCTGCTGATCCTGGTGTTGCTCTACCAGTTCTTCGACGGGCCGCCGCCGGACGACCGCCTCGCCATCACCACCGGGCTGTTCTTCTACGCGGCCTTCGTGATGAGCTTCCGTTACGCGAATTTCTACAGGGATGAGAGCCGCGTCAAGATCGCGATCGAGACCTTCGGCATGCTGGTGTTCATCACCTGGGTGCTGTGGTTCACCGGCAAGCTGTACAGTCCGCTGGCCAATCTCTATCTTCTGGTCATCATCACCAGCGCGTTGACCCTCGGCAAGCTGGCGACGATGCTTGAAACAGCGTTGATCATCGCCTGCTTCGTGCTGCTGGGCGAGCACACCACAGCGGATTCAAGGTTTTCGCTGGCTTATGTCAGCGGGCTCGCGGGTCAGCTCGCGCCGATGGTGCTGGTGGCCTATATCACCACCATGTTCTCGGCGGATATCCGCTACGGCCTGAACCAGGCCCGCCTGCTGTCCGAAACCGACGACCTGACCGGCGTCTACAACATGCGCGGCTTCAGCATCGCGGTCGACCGCCTGTTTGCGCAGGCTGCACGCTACAGGCGTCCGGCGAGCATGCTGATGATCGATTCCGACAACCTGAAGCAGATCAACGACCGCAACGGCCACGAGGCCGGCAACCGCATGCTCAAGGCCGTAGCCAAAAGCATCGCCAACGAGCTGCGCAACACCGACGTGCTCGGCCGTTACGGCGGGGACGAGTTCATCGTGTTGCTGCCGGAAACGCCGCCGGAACGCGCCATCGACGTGGCTGAGCGCATCCGCCGCGCCGTTGAAACCACGCCGACCGAACATGAAGGCGAGCGCCTGATGACCAGCGTCAGCATCGGCATTGCCTGTTATCCCGAGGACGGCCGCAGCGTCGATGCCATCCAGGCCCGTGCCGACCGCGCGATGTATCTCGCCAAAAACGGAGGCCGCAACAAGGTCGTTCGCTTCACGCCCTAGAAACATCCATCAACCCCAACCCAGAAAACCCATGAACAAAGCGATGAAATTGCCCGTCCTGCTGGCCGCACTGGTGCTGCCGGCCGCCGTCCTGGCCCAGAACCCGGCTGCTGCGCCGTCCGCCAAGCCCGTGCCGGTGCAGAAAACGCCCAGCGGCCTGCAGATCGAGATGGTGAAGGAAGGCAGGGGCACGCAGCCGACGGCCAGTTCCACGGTGCGTGTGCATTACCGCGGCATGTTTCCCGACGGCCGCGAGTTCGACAGTTCGTACAAGCGCGGCGAACCGATCGAATTCCCCCTCAACGGCGTCATCAAATGCTGGACCGAGGGCGTGGCGATGATGAAGGTCGGCGGCGCGGCGCGCCTGACCTGTCCGCCGTCGATTGCCTATGGCGCGCGCGGCGCCGGTGGCGTGATTCCGCCGAACGCGACGCTGATGTTCGAAATCGAACTGCTTGGCGTGCGCTAGTCCCCGCGGTGCTGCCCCTGCCGTTTCTGTCCTGACAAAATCCAACAAGGCTGCAAGAACATGATCATCGATTCCCAGATCCACGCCTACGAGGCAAACACCCCGAAACGTCCCTGGCGCACCACGCCCAACTGGCCGGCCTCTGCGAATGGCGACGAAATGGTTGCGGCGATGGACAAGGTCGGCGTTGACGGTGCGATCTTCATCTCCTCGTTCTCGATGTACGGCTATGACGCGAGTTACGCGGTGGAAGTGCAGAAGGCGCATCCCGGCAAGTTCGCGCTGGTCAAGCCGGTCGACCCGGATGATCCGGCAGTGGAGGAGGTTGTTGCCGAATGGAAAAAAAGCCCGGGCACCGTCGGCATCCGCGCGCTGCTGAAAACCGATTCGCCGCATCGTGCCGGCCACGCCGGCCTCGACCGCATGCTGCGCGCGGCATCGCGCCACAATTTCCCGGTGAACATCCTGTGCTGGGGCAACCTCGATGCCGGCGCAGCGCTGATCGACCGCCATCCCGAGACCCGGTTCATCCTCGACCACCTCGGCATCCTGCAGCCGCATGATCCCTCGGCGCTGGCGGCGGAACCCTGGGCCGACCTGCCCAAGGTACTGGAGCTGGCGAAGCGCCCGAATATGGTGATCAAGGTCAGCGGCGCCTGCACGCTGTCGAAAAAGCCCTATCCCTACCCGGACATCTGGGATCCGCTGGCGCGCATTTTTGACGCCTGGGGTTTCGAGCGTTGCCTGTGGGGCACCGACTGGACCCGCGCCTTTGCCGTGGTCAACTATGAGCAGGCCGTGGAACCTTTCCGTCTGACCGACCGCCTCAGCGCCAGCGAACGCGCGATGCTGATGGGTGGCGCCTGCGCCGGGGTCTACGGCTGGAAGCCGGCATGACAGGCTGAGTGCCGTCGTCGGACAGCGACGGGCCCGCAGCCGCGGGTTCCGGTTTTTACGATGGCCGTCACCGTCGTGCAACAACCGAATCCGGTATGATCCCGGGGCCTTTTCAGATCTTATTCATTTGATCTTTCACCCGTTCCTTCCCGCTCAAAACTTCCTGCTTCAAAACGGAGATTGACCATGCAGACGACATTCAATGCGCGCCGCGTGATGCTGGCGCTGGGCCTGTTCTTTTTCTCGAGCTTGTTCCCGGCGCTTTCACTGGCGCAGGCGCAACCTGCTGCAAAAGCCGAGTTCGTGCCCGAGGTCGGCCAGTCCGGCAAGGATGTGGTATGGGTGCCGACGGCGCAGGGTCTGGTCGACCGCATGCTCGACATGGCCAAGCTGACCGCGAAAGACATCCACTATGACCTCGGTTCCGGGGATGGCCGCACCGTGATCACCGCGGCGAAGCGCGGCGCCACCGCTTTCGGTGTTGAATACAACCCGGACATGGTCGAGCTGTCGCGCCGCAACGCCGCGAAAGAGGGCGTCACCGGCAAGGCCACCTTCATCCACGGCGACATCTTCCAGACTGATTTCTCGAAAGCCACCGTGATCACGCTGTTCCTGCTGCCCGACCTCAACGTCAAGCTGCGTCCGCAGATCCTCGACATGAAACCGGGCACCCGCGTGGTGTCGAACTCGTTCACGATGGGCGACTGGAAGTCCGATGAATCGCAGAGTGCCAAGGACAACTGCACCAGCTACTGCACCGCCTATCTGTGGATCGTGCCGGCGAAGGTTGAAGGCACCTGGAAATCCGGCAACGAGGAACTGAAGCTGGCGCAGGAATACCAGATGGTGCAGGGCTCGCTGAATGTCGGCGGCAAACTCTCGAACGTGCAGAACGGACGCCTGCGCGGCGACCAGATCAGCTTCACTGCCGGCGAGAACCGTTACGCCGGCCGTGTCAGTGGCAATGTGATCGAGGGCACGGTCACCAGCGGCGGCAAGACTGCGCCGTGGACCGCCACCCGCAGCAAATAAGCACAAGCCGCCGCCAATGAGCGCCAAAGAACGCGGTTACGCCGACCTGCACGACCACCTCGAGCGGCTGCGTGCCCGTGGCCTGCTGGTTGAAATTGACCGCCCGGTCGACAAGGACGCGGAAATGCACCCGCTGGTGCGCTGGCAGTATGTCGGCGGCATCGAGGAGCACGAACGCAAGGCCTTCCTGTTCACCAACCCCGTGAACGCCAAGGGGCGCAAATACGCCTTTCCGGTGGTGGTCGGTGCCTATGCCGGCAACCGCGAGATTTACGGCGTGGGCATGGATGCACCGCTCGACGAGGTGCAGCAGCGCTGGGATCGTGCCATTGCCAATCCGATACCGCCGGTAGTGGTGGACAGCGCGCCCTGCCAGGAGGTGGTGCTGACTGGCACTGATCTCCAGGGCGAGGGCAAAGGCCTCGACGCGCTGCCGATTCCGGTGTCGACCCCGGGTTTTGACGGCGCACCGACGCTTACCGCGACCAACGTCGTGACCAAGGATCCGGACACCGGCATCCACAACCACGGCACCTACCGCGCCGGCCTGAAGGCACCGGACCGCATGGTGGTGCGCATGGCCACCCGTGTCGGCGGCGCCGGCGGCTACCGCCATTACCAGAAACACCAGAAACGCGGCGACAAGACCATGCCTGTGGCGATCGTGCTCGGCGCGCCGCCCTGTGCCGCCTTTGTCGCGCCGATGAAACTGCCGATCGACCTCGACGAGATGGGAGTGGCCGGCGGCGTTGCCGGCGCACCGATCCGCGTGGTCCGGGCGAAGACCGTGGACCTGATGGTGCCGGCCGATGCCGAGATCGTCATCGAGGGTCTGATCGATACCGAGTCGGTCGAGCCCGAAGGTCCTTTCGGCGAGTCACACGGCCACGTCGCGCTCGAGCAGTTCAACATGCCGATGCGGGTGACCGCGATCACCCACCGCAAAAATGCGATCGTCGCTTCCTACATCAGCCAGGTCACACCCAGCGAATCGAGCGCGATCAAGCGGGTGTCCTACGAACCGATGTTCCTGTCGCATTTAAGGAACACGCTGGGCATCAAAGGCGTGAAGCGGGTGACGCTGCACGAGCGCATGACCGCGCTGCGGCGCATGGCCATCGTAACCGTCGAGCAGGGCACGCCCAAAAGCGAGGTCTGGCGTGCGCTCTACGGCGTGACTTCGTTCAAGGCCGACTGCGGCAAGATCTGCATCGCGGTCAACGACGACATCGACCCTGACAATTCCGACGCACTGTTCTGGGCGATGGCCTTCCGCATGAGCCCGGCCGAGGACATCCAGATCCTCAAGCACCGCAGCGGCGGCCACGGCCCAGAGCGCGAGCACGAGACCGACCAGGAAGACTCGACGCTGCTGATTGATGCCACGGCGAAGGAAATCCTGCCGCCATTTGCATTGCCCAAGCGCGAATACATGGAGCGCAGCCGCAAACTGTGGGAAGAGATCGGCCTGCCCAAGCTGCGTCCGCAGTCGCCGTGGTTTGGTACCGCTTCGGGCGACTGGCTGCCGGTGTGGGATGCCGGTGGCAAACGTGCCGCCGAGGGTGATTACCTGGAAAACGGCCGGATCAGCGCCAAGGCCGCGCGCAAGGGACTCAAGCCCGAGAGCAGCTACCGCCCTGACCGGGAAGACTGAAAACGCCGTTCTCGTTCCGAACGCTGGACTTTGCCGTGCAAACTGGGCCAAGATGGCGGCCCGTAGTTGTTGCGGGCGACCGGTTGGCCGATGCAGCCGGCCGGCGCCTGTCCTGACAACGGCTTTTTCGAGGAGGAGCCATGTTCAAACATATCCTGATGCCCACCGACGGCTCGGAACACTCGGAGCGCGCGATCGAGCGCGGCATCGAGCTTGCCAAACTCTGTGGTTCGCGTGTCACCGGCATCCACGTGATGCAGGACTACCGGATGATGATCGGCACTGAAGACATCGCCCCGACCGACCTGGAGGAAGGCATCGAGGCGCGCGAGCGTGAGCGTGCCGCGCAGTTCCTGTCCTTTGTCGAAAAAACCGCGGCCGCCGCCGGCGTGCCCTGCGACACGGTGATCGCCAAGGGCCACCAGCCCTATGACGCGATCGTCGATGCCGCAAACGAGCGTGGCTGCGACCTGATCGTGATGACCTCGCGCCATCGCAAGGGCCTGGCCTCGCTGCTGATGGGCAGCGAAGCGAGCCGCGTGCTGCATCGCGCCTCGATCCCGGTGCTGACTTTCCGCGCGCTGATGAGCGCTGACCATCCGGACAAGGCATCAAAAAACTGAGCCGCATCAGCTGATAAAAAAGCCGCGGCATGCCGCGGCTTTTTTTGTGGCTGTGTGATGGTCAGTGCGGGTCAGGGTGCCTTGATGCCCGCGGTCTTCACCAGTTTTTTCCACTGCTCGACTTCACGCACGATGTTGTCGGCGAATTCCTTCGGCGAGTTGCCCTCGGCTTCCATGCCGCTTTTCAGGAAGCCGTTGCGTACGTCGCTGCGGGCGAGGATTTTCACCGACTCCGCATGCAGGCGGTCAATCACCGGCTTCGGTGTTTTTGCCGGCGCCAGCATGCCCACCCAGGATGCATGCTGGTAGCCCTTGACCCCGGCTTCGGCCACCGTCGGGATGTCCGGCGCGGCTTGCGAGCGCTTGGCGCCGGTGACGGCGAGTGCGCGCAGCTTGCCGGCGCGGATGTGCGGCAGCGCGGTGGAACTGGTGCCGAAGTTGACCTGCACCTCGCCGGACAACAGCGAGGTCATCGCCGGTGCGCCGCCCTTGAACGGCACCAGCAGCATTTTGGTCTGGCTCATGTACTGGAACAGCTCGATCGCGAGGTGGGTGCTGGTGCCGATGCCGCTGAAGCCGGCGCTGATCTGGCCGGGTTTGGCCTTCAGCAGCGCCACCAGGTCGGCGAGGGTTTTGGCCTGCACCGCAGGGTGCACCACCACGATATGCGGCAGGTCGACGATCTGGGTGATCGGCGCGAAGTCGCGCACCGGATCATAGGGCAGGTTGGCCTGCAGCGCCGGGGTGATCGACAGCGACGCCGCGATGATCAGCAGCGTGTGGCCGTCGGGCGCGGCCTTGGCCGCGGCCTCGGTGCCATGCAGGCTGCCGGCGCCGGGCCGGTTGTCGACGACGATGTTCTGTTTCAGCACCTCGGTCAGGCGGTCGGTCAGCACCCGTGCCGCAACGTCGGTCGAGCCGCCGGCACTCTGCGGCACGATGACGCGGATCGGCCGCGACGGGTAGTTGTCGGCGGCCATTGCCGGCAGCGCAGCGGACAGGGCCGCGCAGCCGAAGACGATGGCAATGCTGGGTTTGATGTTCATCGGTTTGTCCTCGCTTTTGTTTTTTATACTGTCATCCGGACCGGGATTGAGCCATTACTCAATCCTCAACCCTCGTTCCTCATTCCCCATCGTATCCCGGCAGCACGCGGGCATCGATCACGCACACGCCGCCGGCCTTGACGATGGCGATGCCGCGCTCGATGGCGGGCTGCATGTCGGCCATCGTGGTCACCGGGCCGATGCCCTCGGCGCCCTGGGCGCGGGCCATTGCCGCGATGTCGATGTCGGGGTCGATGATCTTCTGGCCGATCCAGGCGTTCTCCGGCGGGCGGCCGCGGTCATCGGCAACATGGGCCTGATGGCGTTCGTCATTGAAGAACGAGCGGTTGTTGCAGATGATCATCAGGCAGGGGATCTGGTAGTGCACTGCGGTCCATACCGCGGTGTTGCCCATCAGGAAGTTGCCGTCACCCATCAGGCCGATCGGAATACGGCCGCTGCCCTTCAGTGCCAGTGCGGCACCGATGGTCAGCCCCGGGCCTGCGCCGACGCCGCCACCGCCATCAAAGCCGAGGTAATCCAGCGGATGGCGGAAGTGGGTGTAGCTGCCGTTCCAGCCCAGCGGCAGGTGGGTGATGCTGACGTCCTGCTTGCCGATAGCCGCGTTCAGGGCATGGGCGAGCCCTTTCAGCGCCAGCGGTTCGCCCGGTGCGCCGCCGAGCATATAAGCGGGCCCTTCGATCTTGCGCGGCCGCGGGCTGACTGCTGCAGTGAGCAGTGGCACCGCCGCATCGGGTTCACAGTTCATCCACACATCGGCCGGCGGCAGCGCCTGGTAATCCATGCTCCAGCCGCGGTGCAGCTGGCTGTCGCAGGAGATGTTGATGATCTTCGCGGTGACCGGTTTGCCGCCGAAGGTTTGTTTCAGCGCACCGGCAAGGTCCAGCCAGTCCAGCGCGAGGATCACGTCGGCTTCGGCCAGCGTTTTTTTCGCGGCCGGGACCAGGCGGTTGGCTGGCGGTGCGGCGTGCAGTCGATGATCCGTGGGGAAGGATGCGGCGAGCTTGATCTGGGTGATCACGCGCATGTCGAGTTTCTCGGCCAGTGCGACACGGGCATTCCAGTGGTCGAGGCGGCGCGAACCGCGACCGCAGAGCATCACCGGATTTTTTGCAGCCGACAGCAGCTT
>JAIENU010000124.1 GCA_019751125.1 Burkholderiales bacterium
AGGGCCTGCGAGATCGCGGTCTGCACGTCCTGGGCGGCGGCATCAATGTCACGGCTCAGACTGAACTGCAGCGTGATACGGGTGCGGCCATTGCTGCTCACCGAACTCATCGAATCGATGCCGGCAACCTGGCTGAACTGTCGTTCCAGCGGTGTCGCCACGGTGGTTGCCATCACGTCCGGATTGGCCCCGGGCAACTCGGCGGTGACCGAGATCGTCGGAAAATCGACGTTCGGCAACTCGTTCACAGGCAGGGAGCGGAACGCGATCAGGCCGAAGATGATGATCGCCGCGACCAACACCGTGGTCGCCACCGGCCTGATGATGAATATTTTCGAGACGTTCATGACTCAGTCCTCTGCCTCAATTCACTGTTACCGCCACTGGCGGTCCTGCACTGCCTGGTTACGATAAACCTACTTCGCGGCTTCGGCGGGTTTTGCTTCGGCAGGCTTGGCTTCGGCGCCCTTGTTTTCGCCTTTTTTGCCCTTGCCTTTGCCCTTGCCCTTTTTCTCGCCATCCGCAGCCGGGTCGGCCACCTTCACCGTTGATCCCGGCCGCAGCGCCTGGGGAATATCGGTGATGATGCGGTCGCCGGCGCTGACGCCGGAAGCGATCACCACCTCGGAACCGATCTGCCGCGACACCTTGACCGTGCGGATCTCGACCTTGTCCTCGGCGCCGATCAGGTAGACAAAGGGACCGTCCTGACCGGGCTGCACCGCGACCTCGGGCACTACGACCGCCTCGGGCTCCACCGTCAGCACCACGCGCACATTGACGAACTGGCCGGGCCAGATCGCTTCCTTGCTGTTGTCCACGCGGGTCTTCAGCAACACTGTGCCGGTCTGCGGCGTCACCGTGTTGTCCACAAACACCAGCTTGCCTGTTGCCACCGGTGCCCCAGCGCGGTCAGGCAGGATTTCAATGCGCATGCCCTTCTCGTTCTGGAAGCGGCGGATGTCCTCAAGCTGGCGCTCCGGGATGCTGAAACTCACCAGCACCGGATCGGTGCTGTTGATCGTCACCAGCGGCACACCGCCACCCGAGGCGCCGACGAGGTTGCCCGGCTTCACAGAAAGCTGGCCGGTGCGTCCGCTGATCGGCGCCGTGATGCGCGCGAAATCCAGCTGAATCCTGGCCTGCTCGACCTGCGCCTGGGAGGCCTGCAGCGTGGCCTCCAGCGACTTGGTCGATGTCACCGCGACATCGTATTCCTGGCGGGTTATGAATTCGCGCTTGAGCAGCGGCTCCAGGCGCTGCTGCTGGGCCTTGGCGTTCTCGAGCTGCGCCTTGTCCCGCGCCAGCGCTGCAAGCGCCTGGTTGTACTGGGCCTGGAATGTCCGCGGGTCGATCTGGAACAGCAACTGCCCCGCCTTGACCTTGTCACCCTCCTTGAACTGCACTGCCTGCAGCACACCGCTGACCTGGGCACGCACCTGCACACTCTGCTCGGGCTCGACGGTACCCACCGCATCGATCAGCACCGGCATCGGTTTCGCCACCGCCTGCACCGCGCTGACCGTCAGCGGACCGCCACGCCCCTTGCCTTTGCCCTTGGCTTTTTCGCTCTTGCCCGCACCATCTCCTGCAGCAGGTTTCTGCCAATACCAGTAACCGCCCGCAACCGCCGCGCCGATGACGGCAAACAACAGCACCATGACCAGTCGTTTCATTTCGCTCCGCCCGCCGCCTTGATTAAATCGGTAGCGCCCACTGCAACCTGCAGCCGCGCCAAAGTGGTAAACCAGTCGAGGTAGGACTGGATGCGCTGCACTCTTGCATTCGACTCCTCCTGCTGTGCCGTGATCAGGTCGAGGATCGAACCGAATCCGCCCTGGTAGCGCGCCAGTGTCGCCTGCGCAGTCTGTTCCGCCGAGCGCACCTGCGCCTCGTTGCTGGAAATGCTGCTGCGTGCCGTGGTCAGGTCATAGTAGCCCTGCCAGACCTCGATTTCCGCCTGCTTGACCAACGCATCACGGCTTGCCGCAGCTGCCTCGGCCTGCATCTGCGCCTGGCGCGCGGTGTAGGTGTCACGATAGCCGCTGAAGATGGGAATACGCACATTCAGGCCCAGCGCATAGTTGCTGGCCGCCGCGCGGTTGTCGTTGAACAGCGTATGCCCGCCGCCGCCGGTGACTTCGATACTGGGCAGGCCGGCGCGTGATGCCGCCTTGGCATTGGCCTGCGCCGCACGCACCTGCGCCTCGGCAGCAACGAGATCCGGACGGGTCGAACGCGCCTGCTCAAGCAACGCGCCAATCGAGGTTTCAATGCTGCCAAGACCTGGCGGTGCCGACAGCGGATTGACGCTGATCGACTGGTTCACCGCAAGCCCCACAGTGGCTGCCAGCTGCCCGCGCGCCTTTTCCAGCTCGCCGCGGCTGCGCGTCAGGTTCAGCTGCGCCTGCGCCACCAGGGTTTCGGTGCGGTAAACATCCGCGGCAGTAGCCAGTCCCGATTCGCGCCGCTTCTGCGCCGCCTCCAGTGCCGTTTGAGAATTGATCAGCGATTGCTCGTTCGAGCGCACCAGCGCGTCATTGCCGATCAGCCGGTAATAAGCCTGCTCGACCTGGAACACCACATCCTGCAGGGTGCGGTTATGCGACAGATTCGCCGCAAGCAGGCGATATTCACTGCTTTCAATCTGCAGGCCGCGCACACCAAAATCGTAGAGCAGATAGCTGAAGGAGATCGACGGGCCAAAGCGCGTCTGCCAGGGCACAACAGCCCCCTGGTTGGTTACCTGCTGCGTGCGATTCACGGCATACGCGCCGCTGATCGTCGGCAGTTGATCCGCCTTTTCGATGGCAACGCCGGCTGCTGCCGCACGCGCTGCAAGCCAGGACTGGCGCGTGCGCGGATTGTTGCGCAACGCGAACTCGGTCAGTTCCGGCAACGTCAGCGGACGTCCCGCTGCCAGCTCACCGGCTTGTCGAGGAGAACCGACCGCAGGCAGGGTGATGTTGGCATCCCATTTCAGGTTGGGTGCCGCTGCCGCCCGCGAGTCGGGTTTGAAGGGATCGAATATGGCCCACTGCGCAGCAGCAGGTGCCGCCGCGAGACACAAAAAAAGCGCTCCACTGAGCGCCGGGCACTTAAACGGTGATCTTGTCATGCCTGCGGTTATCTTCCGAATCAGCAAAAAGTCACATATTGGAAAAGCATGTTAGCACCAAAAATGCAGGGAATCGGCACCATGGAGAACCTTGCGTCCGTCAATAAGTCCATAAAATGAACAGCATACGATTTACCCCTGATTTCATCACCTGACACCCGGTGACAAGGCCCGGCGATAATCCCAGCATTCACACTGCTTTCACCTACGGATCGCACTAGCCAAATGACCGCCACCCTGACACCGCTGCACAGCAAAATCCTGCCCGCTGAGGCCCGCATCATCGAACAACAGCCCTACTATCAGCCACTGGGCGACGAGGTCGCACTGTTCGAAGCCGCCTGCGCCAATCAGCTGCCGGTCTTGCTCAAAGGGCCCACGGGTTGCGGCAAGACCCGCTTCATCGAATACATGGCCTGGCGGCTGAAACGCCCGTTGATTACGGTCGCCTGTCACGATGATTTGACGGCCGCAGACCTTGTCGGCCGCTACCTGATCACCAACAACGAAACCACGTGGATCGACGGACCGCTGACCCGGGCGGTGCGCGCAGGCGCCCTGTGCTACCTCGACGAAATTGTCGAAGCGCGCCGCGATACCACGGTGGTCATCCACCCGCTCGCCGATGACCGGCGCATGCTGCCCGTCGAAAAACGTGGCGAACTGCTGCAGGCACCGCCGGAATTCGCGCTGGTGCTGTCCTACAACCCCGGCTACCAGAGCGTGCTGAAAGACCTCAAGCCCAGCACACGGCAGCGTTTCGTCGCCATCGAGTTCCGCTACCCCGAAGCAGCGACAGAGGAAACCATCATCCGCAGCGAATCCGGCTGTGATGCCGCAACCGCCTCCGCGCTGGTGCGCCTTGCACAGTTGACGCGCAACCTGAAAGGCAACGGCCTCGACGAGGGCGCCTCGACACGGTTGCTGGTGCATGCGGCAAAACTGATCATGCGCGGTGTGTCACCGTCCAGCTCCTGCCACGGTGCAATCGCCGAGGCCCTCAGCGACGATCCCGAAATGCTGCGCACCCTCGACGAATTCGCCGCCTCGGTGTTCTGATGGATGTGAAGGCGCTGCAGCAGCGCCTCGATTACCTGCTCGGCCCTGTGCTCTCGGCACGGCGCGGCACCGAAGCACTGGCACAGGCCATCGCAGCACTTGAAGAGCAGCAGCAGGCCTTCGTGCTGCACTGGATCGAAGTCATCGACCGCAGCAACTACGAACTGGCCTACCAGTTTGCCGCTGCCGCTCCGGCAGCCCTGCAGCGCCTCGATGAAACTGCAGCACGCACCTGGCTGCTTGATGCCCTCGACCGTTATGACCGCGAAGGCCTGCACAGCGGCACCCGCGCGCTGCAGGATCATGCGGCTTACACCGGCATCGCCGACCATGCACAAGCCGCCAGCTTCGAACAACATGCCAATGTGCTGCGGCTGTTTGTCTGCGGCCTCGCCGGACGTCCGCTGCAACTCGAGTCTGCTGCCGTCACTTGCACCGATACCGACACCCTGTATCTGCCGTCACGGATCACCGTGATGCCGAGCGCAGCAGAAAACTTCAATATATACAAGGTGTTAGCAACATTACTCTGGGCGCAGAACCGTTTTGGCAGCCATCGTTCCGATCTCGCCGCGGCCTGCGCCGCCTATCCCGATCCGCAATACGCCACGGCGCTGCTGATGCACCTGGAAACCCTGCGCCTGACCCCACGCATCGCTGCGGCGCTGCCGGGCATCGCACGCCAGCTCGTGGCCTGGCAAAACGGCGCGACCGACGCGCGCTGCGCGCCGCTGGCACAGCCTGAAGCCACCGTCGAACACAGCCTCGCGCTGCTTGCCGACCTGTACGGCCGTTACGAGCCGCCGCCACAACCCTGGCGCATCATGCTGCACACGGAGGCCCGCTCACGCCGCGATGCCCGTGTGCAGCGTGAACGCGGCGAGCTGGCCGCACTGCTCGCGCAATTGCTTGAAGGCCAACAGCAGCAGGGCGGCGGCGATGATGACGCTGCCGGGCGTTTCAGCATCGACAGCAGCACTGCTGCCGACGGCAGCGCGGAATACACGCTGAAACTCGACGGCCGGCCGCTGGAAGCGCCACGCGCCGTGGCGGAACGCATTGAATCGCTGCTGCAGGATCTTGGCGAGATTCCGGATGACTACCTGCTCAATGAAGGCGAAGACGCCGATAAAACCGGCGATGACGAAAGCAGCCTGACCGTGGGTGAAGCCTCGGCCGGGAACCCGCCATTCCATTACGACGAATGGGACTGCCGCCGCCGCCATTACCGCCGCCACTGGTGCACGCTGCGCGAAGTGGAACTCAAACCCGGCGACAGCAGCTTTATCGACGCCACGCTCGCGCGTTACCGGCCGCAGGTGCAGCAGCTCAAACGCAGCTTCGAGGCACTGCGCGGCGAAGACCGCAGGCTGCGCCGCCAGCACCACGGCGACGACATCGACTTCGATGCCGTCATCGATGCGCGCATTGGCCTTCGCAACGGCGTCGAAATGCCGGAACGCCTGTTCACCCGCCGCCACAAGGCGGAGCGCGACCTAGCGGCGCTGTTCATGGTCGACATGAGCGGCTCGACCAAAGGCTGGATCAATGAGGCCGAGCGCGAAGCACTGGTCATGCTGTGCGAGGCGCTGGAAGTTCTTGGCGACCGCTACGCGATCTATGGTTTCTCAGGCGTAACGCGGCAGCGCTGCGAGATCTATCCGGTCAAGCGCTTTGACCAGCCCTACGACGCCGCGGTGCGCGGCCGCATTGCCGGCATCACGCCGCGCGACTACACGCGGATGGGCGCTGCGATCCGCCACCTCAGCACAGTGCTTTCCGCGGTGGAGGCGCGCACCCGGCTGCTGGTGACACTGTCCGACGGCAAACCGGACGATTACAGCGACCATTACCGCGGCGAATACGGCATCGAAGACACCCGCCAGGCGCTGCTTGAGGCCCATCATGCCGGGGTCAGACCGTTTTGCATCACCATTGACCACCAAGCACGCGATTACCTGCCCCATCTCTACGGTCCGGCAAGGTGGACGCTGGTCGATCAGGTGGAAAAACTGCCGCTGAAAGTGGCCGAAATCTACCTTGCCCTGTCATCCTAGACAGATGACCGGGCTAATAAGACAATCCTGATCGACGAGGGTTGATTTCCCCAAGCAGCAATAAAAGTGGTTCGCAGCACCTGTTGCTTCCAGAGCAACTCGCGTCAGGCAGGATACGTCGCAACACACGGATAGGCACGTCGAACAAGACCAAAGCCTGGACATGTACCGCCACGAAGAAATCGCCAGCCTGCGCGCGGTCACCGATTACCTGCCGGTCGCGGTCATTCTTGTTGCACCCTCGGGCACCATCATCCTCGCCAACCGCCAGGCCGAGTCACTGTTCCGTTACAACCACGACGAGCTCTCCGGCAGCATGATCGAGACACTGATACCCGGGCGTTTTTCCCACCATGCGCGCCTGCGCACGGGATTTCTGGCCCATCCTGAACCCCGTCCCATGGGGGTCGGCCGCGACCTCTACGCGCGGCGCAAGGACAACAGCGAGTTCCCGGTTGAAATCGGCCTGAGCCCCCTGCAAGTCGGCGAGGAGCAGCATGTGCTGGCGACGGTCATCGACATCACCGAACGCAAACGCCTGGAAGAGAGGTTCCGCAGCACTGTCGAATCCGCCCCCACGGCCATGGTCATGGTCGACCATCAGGGCAACATCGTGCTCGTCAACGCCGAGACCGAACGCATGTTCGGCTACGACCGGTCCGCACTGCTGGGCAAACCGGTTGAAATCCTGATCCCGCAGCGCTACAGCACGCAGCACCCCGCCATGCGATCAGGCTTTTTCAGCAAACCCTCGGCACGCTTGATGGGCGTCGGCCGCGATCTTTATGCCCGGCGCGCCGACGGTTCGGAATTCCCGGTGGAGATCGGTCTCAACCCGGTCCAGGCCCCGGATGGCGCCTTCGTTCTGGCCGCAATCGCCGACATCACTTTACGCAAGGAGGCCGAAGCGACCCTTCGCCGCGCCAACGAGGAGCTCGAGCGCCGGGTCAGCGAACGCACCGCAGAGCTCGCCGGACGCGCCGACGAACTGGCGCGCGCCCGCGACGCACTGGAGCGCAGCAACCTCGACCTGCAGCAATTCGCCTACGTGGCCTCGCACGATTTGCAGACACCGCTGCGTAACATCAGCGGCTTTACACAACTGCTTCAACGCAGCTATGCCGGCCGGTTCGACGCCACTGCCGACGATTGGCTGCAGCGCATCGTCAATGGCACGCAGCGCATGCATTCACTGGTGCGCGACCTGCTCGCTTTCTCCAGGGTCGACTCAGCAGCCCGCCCCTTCGATGCCGCCGACCTCAACAAGGTGTTTGACGACGTGCTGAGCTGGCTCAAACCCGCCATCGACAGCGCCGGGGCCGTCATCACCCGGGACCAGCTCCCGATCGTGCGCGGTGACGCCACTCAGCTGGCCCAGGTTCTGCAGAACCTGATCGGCAACGGCATCCTTTACCGCAGCAGCGAAACGCCCCGTATCCATGTTTCAGCCAGCCAGGGTCCGGGCGAATGGATCATATCGGTGCGGGACAACGGCATCGGCATTGATCCGCGGCATCAGGAGAGGATTTTCGAGATATTCCAGCGGCTGCACACCCAGCGCGAATACCCCGGCACCGGAATCGGGCTTGCCATCTGCCGGCGCGTCATCACCCGCCACGGCGGCCGCATCTGGATCGAGTCAAAACCCGGCGCAGGCAGCACTTTCCTGTTCACCCTGCCCGGCACTGCGGAGGAAAACCATGAGCAATGAACTGGTGGGCGCCAAGTTCGCAAACATCCTGCTGGCGGAGGACAATGACGACGATGTTGTGCTGATGCGCCACGGCTTCGAGCTCGCAAAACTCACGGTCGACCTGCATCATGTGCAGAACGGCCAGCAATGCATGGAGTTTCTTCGCAAAAAGGGGGCATTCTCTGATGCCCCCACGCCCGATATCGTGCTGCTGGATCTCAATATGCCGATCATGAGCGGGCGCGAGGTCTTGGCGGAAATGGTCGCGGACCCCAAACTGCAGCACATCCCGGTAGTGATCCTGACCACGTCGGCCGAGGACAGGGACATACTTGCGATGTACAAGCTGCGCTGCAGCTCCTACATCGTGAAGCCGGTGGATTTTGACCAGTTTTTGCGCGTCATCCGCGGCATCGGTGACTACTGGCTGACCATCGTAGTACTGCCGAAACAGGGCTAGGCGCCCCGCACCTTTCGCTGCTCAGTGCAACTGGCCGGGTGGCGTGCCAGCGCCCCCATCATCCGGCACCGCATCTTCGCTGGCCGCTGTTTCCACGGCGTCAGCGGCACCGGCGACGATCTCTTCGCCCCCGCCGGCTTCTTCCTCATCGCCGTCATCGACCAGACCCTCGCCCATGCTTACCGAAGGCAGCGGGGCAAAAGCGGCGTCCAGGTTCATCTCGCGGTTCGGCTGCTCCACCAGGCTGCCCAGCTCAGACAGCGGCGGCAGTTCCTCGAGTGAGCGCAGGTTGAGATCGTCGAGAAAGGTTTTGGTGGTCGCAAAAATTTCAGGGCGCCCCGGCACCTCGCGGTGACCGATGACATCGATCCAGCCGCGCGCCTCCAGCGCCTTGAGGATGCCCGGCGATACCGTCACGCCGCGAATCTCCTCAATATCGCCGCGCGTCACCGGCTGCTTGTAGGCCAGGATCGCCAGCGTCTCGAGGACTGCGCGCGAATATTTCGGGGGCTTCTCCGGATTGAGGCGATCGAGGAACTTCTGCGCCTCGGGACGGCTGCGGAAACGCCAGCCTGTCGCCACCGACACCAGTTCGACGCCCTTACCCTCCCAGTCGCCACGGATCTCCTCAAGCACCTTGCGCAGGGTGTCGTTGTCCAGCTTTTCCTCGAACAGTTTTTTCAGCGCGTTCAGCGACATCGGCTCCTGGCTCACCAGCAGCGCGGTTTCCAGCACGTATTTGACGTGGGCGAGGTCGAGCGTCTGCTCTGCGGTCTGTTCTGTGTTCTGTTCATCCATGATCATTGCACGGCGGCCACCGGGCCACCCCTGAGTTTGACGTAGATCGGCGCGTACGCCGCTTCCTGACTCACCACAATCAGCGTTTCCTTGGCCAGCTCGAGGATGGCGAGAAAAGACACCACCAGCACCGGCACGCCCTCTTCCGGCGTGAACAGCTTGTCAAAACCGATGTAATCCTGCGACTGCAGCAGACGCAGGATGCGTGTCATGTGCGAACGTACCGACAGCTGCTCGCGGGTGATTTTGTGATGGCGGGTGATCGAAGCACGCTGCAGTATGGCCAGCCACGCCTGGCGCAGGTCTTCGACATCGACGTCGGGCAGTCGCAACGCCGCCTCGCGCTCGAACAGCACATGCACCAAGGAAAAATCACGGCCGAGCTGGGGCAGCTCGTTGATGCCCTGGGCGGCGATCTTCATCTGCTCGTATTCCATCAGGCGGCGCACCAGCTCGGCACGCGGGTCTTCCTCAATGCTTTCGGCCGTCGCCGGGCGCGGCAGCAGCATCCGCGACTTGATCTCGATCATCATCGCCGCCATCAGCAGGTACTCGGCGGCGAGTTCGAGCTGCTGGGTGCGCATCATCTCGACGTATTCGAGATACTGCTCCGTCAGCTTCGCCATCGGAATGTCGAGAACGCTGATGTTTTCCTTGCGGATCAGGTACAGCAGCAGGTCGAGCGGCCCCTCGAACTGATCGAGAAACACCTCCAGCGCATCCGGCGGAATGTAAAGATCCTGCGGAACCTCCAGCACCGGCTGGCCATAAACCTTGGCAACCGGCGCCTGCTCGGCAACCGGTTCGGGAGCGGCTTCAGTCATAATGGGGAGGCATTGCGGGCCCGCGGACACATCTTGCGGGCGACAGGATCAAGTCGACGAATTGAGTCGGTGAAATTTGCGCTTGCTGCATCGCTGTATTTTACGGGATTCAGCAGCACAACCCAATGCGCCGGCCCTGCATTTCATCGCAGCCGATGCGACCGGCATCAGCCCTCTGCATAAGCCCTTGAAGCAATTACGCTTTGCGCACGGCCCCCGCCCGCAACGACAGCCATGCAAGCAGCAGGACCAGCAGCAGATGCAGCACCACCACCGCGGCCGCGACATAAGCGGCCACCGGCAACACGCCTTGCAGCAGACCCAGCACCCGCTGCCCATCCCACTGATACTGCGTCACCGTGGACGAGAAATACCCCGCCAACTCACCAGTGAGCACGATCAGCAACAAGGCTGCAAGCGGCGCCAGCCACGCCCACAGATAGAGCAGCCCCGCGTGCCGCCACCCCAACCGGCCGCTGCGCACGCGCAGCACCAGCACCACTGCCAGCACCAGCGCTGCCAGCACAGCAGCCACCGGCGCACCGTAGAACATGGCGATCTTGATGCTCAGCCACATTTCAAACCCCCGTCAGCAGGATCAGCGCAACCAGCAGCAATACCAGCGAAGCGAGGCGGTTCAGGCCGGCGCCAAAACCCGCGCTCAGCGTGCGCCCCGCACGGGCCGCGGCCCCGGCATAGATCAGCTTCACCCCGCACACGGCCACCGCGGCAATCGCAATCACCGCCAGCGCATCGGCCCAGGTCAGCTGCTCCAGATCGATGAAGGCCGGAAAAAACCCGAGGTAGAACAGCACGGCCTTCTGGTCGCCTAACGTCAACAGGAAACCGGACATGAATGCTGAACGAGCCGCCGCGCCGCCCTGCGCGGGCACGGCCGGCCGCGCTGCTGCCCGCCATAAACGCCAGGCCAGCCACAGCAGATACAGGGCGGCGAGAATGCGCAACCACTGGTGCGCCGGACCCACTGCCGCCACGAATGCATGAAGCCCGAAAATCGCGAGCACGATAAACAGCGTGTCCGCAGTGACAATACCCAGCGTCACCCAGGCGCCCTGAAAAAATCCCCCGGAAGCCGCACGCGCGGTAACCGCCAGCACGCTGACACCAGGCACGGCGGCCAGCACCAGCATGGCAGTGAACAGCGCCAGCGCGCTGTGTAGGCTCAGAGTCATCGTGTATCCGGTATGCGATTGTTTTTGTTTAACATTTTTAAAACCCGGCCGCCAGCATCTCATCCACCACACCACCCACCCGCGGCGCATGCCAGTAGCGCACATGGCGGTCGCGGTGGCGCGTCACCACCGGCGGCCGTCCTGCGACCAGTTCAACGCCGATCGCACCATCCTGGTCGGTACGCAGCCCCACGCTGCCCAGCGCCGCGTAACGTGCCACCACTTCCGGATGCGGATGGCGGAAGGCATTGCGGTAACCCACCGGAAAAATCACCAGCCGTGGCGCCACCGCCGCGACAAAAGCCGGCGATGATGAAGTCCGGCTGCCCTGGTGCGGCGCCACCAGCACATCGGCTTTCAGTTTTTCCGGCAGCGTTGCCAGCAAGGTCTGTTCGCCGCGTTTTTCAATATCGGCGGGAATCAGCACACTGCCGCCCGCCGCCGTGATCTTCAGCACACAGCTGCGCTCATTGTCCTTCAGGTTCGGCGCAGTGACGGTCGCAGCATCAGGATGCAGCATCTCGAAATACACACCATTCCAGTCCCAGCCCTGGCCGGCGCGGCAGCGCTGCTCCTGCGGGCCGACCAGCAGCAGCGGATCAAGGTCCGGCAGCGACGACAGCAATGTTTCCACCGGCAGCGCCTGCAGCACCGACATCGCACCACCGGTGTGGTCGGCATCGTCGTGGCTGACGATCATCGTGTCGAGGCGGCGGATGCCGGCGGCGCGCAGGAAAGGCACAATCACCCGGCTGCCGCTGTCCGCGCCGGGGCCAAAGCCGGGGCCGGTATCAAAAAGCAGCGCGTGATCCCGGGTCTGCGCCACCACCGACAATCCCTGGCCGACATCGAGCACAGTCAGCCGCAGCGAGCCTTCGGCTGGCGGTGCAGGCGCAAGCAGCAGCAAGGGCAGGAAGGCAATGGCACCGAGCCAGCGGGCCGGAAATCCGCGCGGCAACAGCAGCCACAGCACACCCGCCAGTGCCGTCACCACCGTCCATGGTGGCGGTGCGTGCTGCTCCCAGGCGGCCGCCGGCAATGCCGCGAGCCACTCCAGCGCAGTCGCGCAAATCGCCATCAGCCACTGCGCAAACTGCAGCACGGCATCGAAGGGCAAGACACTGCCGGCCAGCGCCAGTGGCACCACCACCAGGCTCACCAGCGGTATCGCCAGCGCGTTGGCGAGCGGCGAGATCAGCGACACCTGCTGGAACAGCGTGATCAGCACCGGCACCAGCGCCAGCGTTACCGCCCACTGCACGCGTGCCCAGGTGACCAGCCAGTGCGCGGTCTGCAGCCGGTTCACCGACACCAGCATGATCACCGCCACCGCACCGAAGGACAACCAGAAGCCGGCGGCAAGCACCGCCCAGGGATCGATCACCAGCACCAGCAGCAAAGCCAGCGCCAGTACATGCCCCGCCGATGTCGCGCGGCCCAGCCACAATGCGAGGGCCACCACGGCGAGCATGAACACCGTACGCTGCGCCGGCACCGCGAAACCGGCAAGCAGCGCATAGCCCAGCGCCGCCAACAAGCCAGCCACTGCCGCCGCGCGCACCGCCGGCAGCATCAGCGTCAGCCGCGCACTGCGCCGCCACAAGGCATTGACCAGCGCGAAAGCCAGCCCCGACAGCATGGTGACGTGCAAACCAGAGATCGACATCAGGTGGTTCACCCCGGTGCGCGTGAACACCTGCCACTGCTCGACCGGAATTGCGCGCTGGTCGCCCATCACCAGCGCGATGATCACACCGGCCGCCGGCGCATCACCCAGTGCCGTGCGGATGCGCTCGCGCAGGCGTTCGCGCAGGGCTGCAACGCGGTAACCCGCGCCGGAAGCCTGCACCGCAAACCGCTGCTTTTCACCTTTGGGACGCACGTAGCCGGTGGCGCGGATGCCGCGTTCAAGCAGCCAGGCCTCGTAATCAAAGCCGTTCGGATTGGCGAGGCCGTGCGGCCGCTTCAAACGTACGGTCAGCCGCCAGCGCTCGCCGGCGTGCACTTCCGGCAGCACTGCAGGGCCGCCATCACGCGCACCGGCACCCCACCACGACAGCACGATGCGCCGCGGCACCTGCGCCTCGGGTGTCTGCACACCCTCCACATCGAACTCGAAGCGCAGGCTGCGGTCGTACGCCTGAGGCAATCCAGCAACCACACCGGTCACCGTAATGTCACGCCCTTCCCATTCCGCCGGCAGCGCATCGGCCATCCTGGCCTGTGCCAGCCACGCCGCCCAGAAAAAACCGCTGCCTGCAGCGAGCAACACCAGGCACAGCCGCGCCAGCCAGCGCCCTGCCCTGCCAGCGCGCCACAGCAGCAGCGCCAAGAGGCCTGGCATCAGCAGCCAGCCGGCCGTGGCGATGTCCGGCAGCAGCGGCTGCAATTGCAGCCACCACACGCCCAGGGCAAAAGCAATGACAGCAGGAATCATTCAGACCTAACGCCCGCCAGCCGCCGCCGCTGACCGTAGCCGTTAGAATCCGGCAATCGCAGTCTGAAAAACCATGCCCCGCAAGCATTTCCGCAAATACCTGCCCTCCCACGAGTCGATCACCGGCAACCGTTTCATTGCCTGCTTCGGCCCCTGGCTGCGCCATCACAACCTGTGGCACCTGCACCGGCGCTCGGTCGCCGGCGGCGTCGCGGTCGGCCTGTTCGCCGGATTGATACCGGGGCCTTTGCAGATTCTCACCGGCGTGCTGCTGTCGATCCTGTTCCGTGTCAACCTGCCGGTGGCCGCAATCACCACGGTCTATACCAACCCGCTGACCATCGTGCCGCTGTATATCCTGGCCTATCAGTACGGTTCACTGGTCACCGGTGGCAACGGCGGTGCCGCCGCGATCAGCACCTTCAGTACCGAAGGCCTGTCCTGGAGCCAATGGCTGCCGGCCCTGATTGACTGGATGGCTTCGCTTGGCAAACCGCTGGCTATCGGCCTGCCCTTGCTGGCGCTGACCCTCGCCGCGATCGGTTATCTGCTGGTCGACACGGCATGGAAACTCTATGTCCGTCTCGCCTGGCAGAAACGCTGCCAGCGCAAACCGTCATGACCGGAACCACCAAACCCAAATACTGGCTGCGCGCCACGCGCGAACTCGGTGCCGCCGATCCGGTGATGGCCGGACTGATCACCCGATACCGCGGCCTGACGCTGGCCAGCCGCGGCGACGCCTTCCAGACGCTTGCACGCTCGATTGTCGGCCAGCAGATTTCGGTGAAGGCGGCGCAAAGCGTGTGGGACCGCTTTGTCGCCGAAGTCGGCGTGATGGAACCGAAGCGCGTGCTGCGCAAAACGGTCGAGCAGCTGCGCAGCTGCGGGCTCTCCGGCCAGAAGGTGAATTACCTGCGTGACCTTTCCGCGCGGTTTGCCGAAGGTGCGATCGACGTCAGCCAGTGGCACAGCATGGATGACGAAGCGCTGATCGACGAACTCACTGAAGTCAAAGGCATCGGCCGCTGGACCGCGGAAATGTTTTTGATTTTTTACCTGACCCGCCCCGACGTGTTTCCGCTCGCCGATATCGGCCTGCAGCGAGCGATGGAGCTGCACTACAACCGCGGACGCAAACTCTCCGAGCGACGCATCACCACGCTGGGCCGGCTGTGGTCGCCTTGGCGCTCGGTGGCGACCTGGTATCTGTGGCGCAGCCTCGATCCCATCCCTGTCGAATATTAAAAATAATCAATAAAAACAATGGTTTATGAATAATCCCGAGGGCCAGGCCGCCCCACCGGAAGTATTGACGCTCGATTACCGGGCCTTCCTTGAGGCCTACGGCAAAGGCGAAGTCATCGTCAATTTCGAGCGCAAGGCCGCCGCCAAATTCCTCAGCGCACGCATGCTGCTACCGCTGTTCATGCTGCCGGTGCTGGGCATCGGCGTGTCGCTGGCGCTGGTCGGCTGGCTGTGGACCGGGCTTGCAGTGATCGGCCTGGCGATCCTGATCCCGCGGGTGGTCAAGGGCGGCGCGCCGCATTTCCTGATGCAGCAAATACTCGAGGATGGAGGTCTGTACCGCGAGTTGCTCGCCGGCAAGGTGATCGAAGTGGTGAAGCGAAACTGATCAGGCCGCTTTAAGCACGCCGTCATCCAGCTTCAGGATGCGGTCGGCGCGTTCCGCGATGCGCGGGTCGTGGGTGACGATGACAAAGCTGGTTTTGGTCTCACGGTTAAGCTGCAGCATCAGGTCGAACACGGTCTCCGCAGTGCGTCTGTCCAGATTGCCGGTGGGTTCATCGGCCAGCACGCAGGCCGGTTTGGTCACCAGCGCCCGCGCCAGTGCTGCACGCTGGCGCTCACCGCCGGACAATTCACCCGGCGTATGCTTCAGGCGATGGCCGAGGCCGACCTTCTCCAGTATCCCCCGCGCCTCGCGCAGCGCCTCCTCGCGCGGCAGGCGGCGGATGATCAGCGGCATCGCCACGTTTTCTTCCGCGCTGAATTCCGGCAGCAGGTGGTGGAACTGGTAGACAAAGCCCAGCGCGCGGTTGCGCATCTCGCCGCGGCGCTTTTCGCTCTGCCCCGCCAGCGGCTCGCCGAGGATGCGCACATCGCCGCCATCCGCGGCATCCAGCCCGCCGAGCAGATGCAGCAGCGTGCTCTTGCCCGAGCCCGAAGCACCGATGATGGCGATACGTTCACCCGCCTGCACCTCGAGGTCGATGCCGAGCAGCACCGGCACCGCATCCGCTCCCTGGCGGTAGGCCTTGCGCAAGCCGGAGCAAAGCAGGACCGGGGTATCACTCATAACGCAGCGCCTCCGCCGGATTGACCCGCGCCGCGCGCCAGCTTGGATAGATCGTCGCCACCACCGCCAGCACGAAGGCCACCACCGCGGTGGTGATCACATCGCCCGCCTGCAGCTGCGACGGCAGGTCGGCGATCTGGTAGACGTCCTGCGGCATGAATTTCACGCGGAACAGGCGCTCGATGAAACCGACAATGCTGTCCACATGCAGCGCACCGAGGATGCCGAAGACAATGCCGCAGGCCACACCGACGGTGCCGATCAGCGTGCCCTGCACCATGAAGATGCGCATGATCTCGCCGGGTGATGCACCCATGGTGCGCAGGATCGCGATGTCGGCCTGCTTTTCCTTCACCACCATGAACAGGCTCGACACCATGTTGAAGGCGGCGATGGCGATGATGAAAAACAGCAGCAGCGACATCATGCGTTTTTCCAGCTCCACCGCGCGGAAATAGGTCGAGTTGAACTGCGACCAGTCGGACACCGACACCTCCGGGGACAGAATGCCGAGCAGCTCGCGCACCACGCTGCGCGCCTGCAGCAGGTCATCCAGGCGCAGGCGCACGCCGCTGACCTGGCCGTCCATGCGATAGAGGCGCTGCGCATCCTCGATGTGGATCACCGCCAGCCCGGCATCGATCTCGTAATGGCCGATCTCGAAAATCCCGGTCACCGTGAACTGGCGCAGCCGCGGCAACACGCCGGCCGGCGTCACCTGGCCCTGCGGCGCCACCAGCACGATGCGCTCGCCGATGGTGACACCCAGCGCGCGCGCCAGCGGTGCGCCCAGCGCCACGTTGTATTCGCCGGATTTCAGCGTATCGAGCGAACCGGCTTTCATGTGTGAACCGATCTCGCTGACTGTCGCCTCCTGCGCCGGCTCGATGCCGCGCAGGAAGGCGCCGCGCACATTGCCGCCACTGGTGAGCAGCCCCTGCGCCGAGACATAGGGCGCCGCCGCCTTGACCCGCGGATGCTTCAGCGCGGCCCCGGCCACCGAACGCCAGTCGCGCAGCGACTCGCCGAGCCCGGAAATCTGCACATGCGCCACCGCATTAAGCATGCGCGTGCGCACCTCGCGCTGGAAGCCGTTGAATACCGAGAGCACGGTGATCAGCACCGTCATGCCCAGCGCAATGCCGAGCACCGAAATCAGCGAAATCACCGAAATGAAACGGGTGCGCTGGCGAGAGCGGGTGTAGCGCAGGCCGACAAACAGCGGAAAGGATTGCCGTGCAGAAAACATCAGTGTGAACTGGATTCGGGAAAGATGATTTGAGAAACATGCAGTGTGCCACAAACACCGCGGATGCCGATGCTGCCGTGACCGGATGCGGCGACCGGAAACGAGGAGCCTTCGCCTATAATCAGCAGACGTTTTGAATTCCGTTTTTCGACCCGCGCTTCCACTGATCAGTTCCCCCGGCCTTTCATCGTGCAACTGACCCTGCTGATCCCCGACCTGCTGCCGGCACAAGGCGCAGATCACATCGCACGTGGACAGGCGCCGCTGCTGCGCCGGCTGCTTGCACGCGGCAACAGCCATTTTTTTCCGGCCATCGCAGCGGAACACTGGTTGTGCCAGGCCTTTGAAGTTGAACAGCGCCAGGACTGGCCTGCGGCGCCACTCACCGCGCTGCTCGACGGCCTGCCCGCCGAATCCGGCCACTGGCTGCGCGCCGACCCGGTCCACCTGCAACTGCACCGCGACCGCATGGCGGTGCTCGCAGCGCCCGCGCTCGAACTCACGCAGGACGAAGCCGGTGCACTGTGCCAGACGCTGAATGCGCATTTTTCAGGCGAAGGGCTGCATATCGAGGCTGCACGCCCGCTGCGCTGGTATATCACCGGCGCCGATGCGCCCGGCCTGCCGCTGCCTACGCCCTCGCAGGTCGCCGGCCGCGCGCTGCCGCGCAAAGCCCTGCCCGCGCCCTGGCACCGCCGGCTCACTGAAATCCAGATGCTGCTGCATGAACATCCAGTCAACCACGCCCGCGAAAGCCGCGGCGCGCTGCCGGTGAACAGCCTGCTGCTTTGGGGCCACGGTCAGCGGCTCGGGGTGCCGGGGCGCCATTACAGCCATGTCTGGAGCAGTGACGCCCTGGCCGTCGCGCTGGCCGTGCAAAGCGGCGCCGAATGCGCCGATACCCCCGCTTCCGCCTCCGCATGGCTGGCCACCGGCCACACCAGCCCGGGCAGCAACCACCTGGTGCAACTGGATGACGCCCACCTTGGTGCGCGCTACGGCGGCCCTGAACGCTGGATCAGTGCGCTGGAACAGCTGGAACGTGACTGGTTTGCACCGCTGTGGTCGCTGCTCGGCGGCAGGCTCAAGGTCATCGACCTCGTCGCACCGGGTGATGATCATTGCCTGCGTGTCGGCATCACCGCCGCGCACAAGCTGCGTTTCTGGCGGCGCGATGCCTGGCCGGAAAGCCCGTGAAGCGATGAGCAGCATCGTCATCCGCGAGGTCGATGCCGCCGCCCGCGCACAACTGCTGGCCTCGGGTGTCCATCCGCTGCTGGCGCGGCTGTATGCGGCGCGCGGCATTGCGGATGCGGCTCAGCTCAAGGCCGAGGCCGCGCGGCTGATTCCGCCGGACCGGCTGCTCAACAATGAAAAAATGGCGGCGCTGCTGGCCGACGCCATCGCCGCCGGAAAAAAACTGCTGATCGTCGCCGACTATGATGCCGACGGCGCCACCGCCTGCGCGGTCGGCCTGCGCGCGCTGCGTGGCTTCGGTGCGCAGGTGGATTACCTGGTGCCGAACCGCTTTGAATACGGCTACGGCCTGACGCCGGAAATCGTGCGCCTCGCCGCCACGCAGAAAAAGCCGGACATCCTGATCACCGTCGACAACGGCATCGCCAGCGTCGAGGGCGTGGCCGAAGCCGCACGGCTGGGCATGGATGTGCTGGTCACCGACCACCACCTGCCCGGTGACGTGTTGCCGGCGGCGCGCTGCATCATCAACCCCAACCAGCCCGGCTGCAGCTTCCCGAGCAAACACCTTGCGGGCGTCGGCGTGATGTTCTACCTGATGCTCGCGTTGCGCGCGGAGTTCAGGCGTCGTGGCGTGTATAGCGAAGGCAAAACCGAGCCCAATCTGAGCGCCCTGCTCGACCTGGTCGCACTGGGCACTGTCGCCGACGTGGTTCGTCTCGATGACAACAACCGCATCCTCGTCCATCTGGGACTGCAGCGCATGCGCGCCGGCCGCGCACATGCCGGCATTGCCGCACTGTTCAACGCCGCCGGCCGCGACATCCGCCGTGCCGCGGCCTATGACCTCGGCTTTGTCGCCGGGCCGCGGCTCAATGCCGCGGGACGGCTCGATGACATGTCGCTGGGCATCGAATGCCTGACCACCGATGACCCGATACGCGCTGCCGACATCGCGCGCCAGCTCGACCAGCTGAACCGCCAGCGCCGCAATATCGAATCCGGCATGCAGGACAGCGCACTCGGCGCGATGGAAGAGATTGAACCGGGTTTTTCCCTGAGCCTGTTCGATGCGCAGTGGCATCAGGGCGTGATCGGCATCCTCGCCTCGCGCCTGCGCGAGCGCTTTCACCGCCCGACCATCGCCTTCGCGCCGGCGGGCAATGGCGAAATCAAGGGCTCCGGGCGTTCGATCCCGGCGCTGCACCTGCGCGACGCGCTCGACCTGGTGTCAAAACGCCAGCCCGGACTGATCCTGCGCTTTGGCGGCCACGCCGCCGCCGCCGGACTGTCGCTGCGCGAAGCGGATTTCACTGCTTTCAGCGACGCCTTCGAAAACGCCTGCCGCGAACTGCTGACACCGCAGGACCTGCAGCGCGAATGGCTCAGCGACGGCGAACTCGAAACCGGAGAACTCCAGCTCGCCAGCGCGCAATGCATCGCCGAGGAAGTCTGGGGCCAGGGTTTTCCCGAGCCGCGTTTTCACGGTGAATTCACCATTGCCAGCCAGCGCGTGGTCGGCGAGCGCCACCTCAAGCTGCGGCTACGCCGCGAAGCAAGTCCTCCTGGGGGACGCTGCGAAGCAAGTCCCCTTGGGGGGCGCTGCGAAGCAAGTCCCCTTGGGGGAAGCCAGCGCGGACAGCAGCTCGACGCCATGCTCTTCGGCCATGCCGAACCCCTGCCCGACAAGGTCATCGCCGGCTACCGCCTCTCCGTTAACCACTACAACGGCGCAGTCACGCTGCAGCTGATCCTCGATCACTGGCAGCCTGCCTGAACGCGCCAGGTGCGATAATTCCGGACGAGCCGCAGCAATCAGATTGCGGCCGAGAGGAGAAAAATATTGTTTAAAAACAATAGCTTACAATCAAACTGGCTGGTGCTGCGCCGGCTGATTGCACTCAGCGCAGTCTGCATCGCAACCTGCATGCCGGTGAGCAGCCTGCAGGCCGCGGGCCCGGTGATCTACGAACGCGAATCCAAATTCGGCACCGTGGTCGTCACCGATGAAGGCAACAACACCCGCGCGCTGCGTTTCGGCCGCGACGGCGTGCGCCAGAGCCTGGTCAAGCTTGATGACCCGGAACACCTCGCACTCGCCTATACGGCAGTCGCGCTGACCGGACTGACGTTGTGCGCAGAGCCGAAACGCATCCTGGTCATCGGCCTCGGCGGCGGCACGCTGCCGCGTTTCCTGCGCCACCATTACGCCGAAGCAACCATCGACGCCGTCGACATCAACCCCGAAGTGGCGATCGCGGCGATCACCCAGCTCGGTTTCCGCGAGGATGCGGCGATGCGCATACATATCGCCGACGGCCGCAAGTTCGTCGAAAGTGTGCGTGAGCCCTACGACGCGATCTTTCTCGATGCCTATGGCGCGGATTCGGTGCCGGTGCACCTGACAACAAGCGAATTCATGGCCGCGGTGCGCCGTGCGCTGCGCCCGGACGGCGTGGTCGTCGGCAACGTCTGGAGCACCTCGACCCGGCCACCCTATGCCGCCATCGTCAGCACCTATCGCGCCAGCTTCGACAACCTGCATGTGCTGCGGGTGCGCGGCACCGGCAACCGCATCCTGCTCGCCACGCCGCACCGCGAATACAGCGAGCTGGCGGCACTGACCGACCGCGGCCGCCAGATCTCGGCACAAAAAAAATTCCGCTTCGACCTCGGCCAGTTGTTCGAATCCAGCGTGATGCCGCTGTGGAGCATGCCCGGCGGCGCGGTGTTAACCGACGCCGCGATGGGTATTTAGCGGGGCTTGGCCGGGGCATTCCGGTAAAATCGGGGTTTTTCGCGGAAATCCCATGGAAGCCGAACGCATCAACGCCATCGCCAACCGCCTGCAGGACCTCAACGCGCGCACGGAGGCGCTGCGGAGGTATCTTTGACTACGATACCAAGACCCGCCGTCTCGAAGAACTGATCAAGCTCAGCGAAGACCCCGCACTGTGGAATGACGCGGCGCGCGCCCAGGAAGTCGGCCGCGAACGCAAGACCCTCGAAGGCATTGTTGTCACGCTGCACGACCTCGACCGTGACCTCGGCGATGCGGGCGAGCTGCTGGAAATGGCCCGCGCCGAGAACGATGACAACACACTCGTCGCCGTTGAAGCCGACGCCGCGAAACTCGCCGGCATCGTCGAAGGCATGGAATTCCGCCGCATGTTCGCCAATCCGATGGATCCGAACAGCTGCTTTCTCGACATCCAGGCCGGCTCCGGCGGCACCGAAGCCCAGGACTGGGCCTCGATCCTCGAGCGCATGTATCTGCGCTACTGCGAGAAAAAAGGCTTCCGTGCCGAGGTGCTGGAAGAGTCCGAAGGCGACGTTGCCGGCCTGAAGAGCGCGTCGCTGAAAATCACCGGCGACTACGCCTTCGGCCACCTGCGCACCGAAACCGGCGTGCACCGGCTGGTGCGCAAGTCGCCCTTCGACTCCAACAACCGCCGCCACACCTCCTTCGCCAGCGTCTTCGTCTACCCCGAAGTCGATGATTCGATCGAGATCGAGGTCAACCCGGCCGACCTGCGCGTGGACACCTACCGCGCCTCCGGCGCCGGCGGCCAGCACATCAACAAGACCGACTCCGCGGTGCGCATCACGCACATTCCTTCAGGCATCGTCGTGCAGTGCCAGAACGACCGCTCGCAGCACCGCAACCGCGCCGAAGCGATGGCGATGCTCAAGTCCAAGCTCTACGAACTCGAACTGCGCAAGCGCAACGAACAGAAGCAGGCGCTGGAGGACTCCAAGACCGACATCGGCTGGGGCCACCAGATCCGCTCCTATGTGCTCGACCAGTCGCGGATCAAGGATCTGCGCACCAACGTCGAGATCGGCAACACCCAGGCCGTGCTCGACGGCGACCTCGACGACTTCATCACCGCCAGCCTGAAATCCGGCCTTTGATCGGACCCCCCATGGAAACCCCGAACACCACCCCGCCCGCCATCGACACCAACAAGATCATCGAGGAGCGCCGCGCCAAGCTTGCCGCGATCCGCGCCGCGGGCACCGCCTTTCCCAATGATTTTGTCCGCGAGCATTACGCCGGAGAGATCAGCGCAGAACACGGCGCAGCCGAGGCCGCGGCGCTGGCCGCTTCCGGCATCAACGTCGTCGTCGGCGGCCGCATCATGCTGAAACGGGTGATGGGCAAGGCCAGCTTCGCCACCATCCAGGACATGAGCGGCCGCATCCAGGTCTATGTCTCGGTGGATGACACCGGCGCCGAAACGCTGGAAGCCTTCAAGCACTACGACATCGGCGACTTCATCGGCGTCGAGGGCACGCTATTCAAGACCCAGAAGGGCGAACTGACAGTGCGCGCAAAAAAACTGCGCCTGCTCACCAAGTCACTGCGACCGCTGCCCGAAAAATTCCACGGCCTCACCGACCAGGAACTGAAATACCGCCAGCGCTACGTTGACCTGATCGTCAATGCCGACACCCGCGAGGTCTTCGCCAAGCGCTCGCGCATCATCCAGTCGGTGCGCAGCACGCTGATCGACGACGGTTTTCTCGAAGTCGAAACGCCGATGATGCACCCCATCCCCGGTGGTGCCGCCGCGCGCCCCTTCAAGACCCACCACAACGCGCTCGACATGGAGCTCTTTCTGCGCATCGCGCCGGAGCTGTACCTGAAGCGCCTTGTGGTCGGCGGCCTGGAGAAAGTGTTCGAGGTCAACCGCAATTTCCGCAACGAAGGCATGTCGACCCGGCACAACCCGGAATTCACGATGCTCGAGTTCTATGCCGCATATTGGCGTTACGGCAACCTGATGACCTTCATCGAAGGCATGCTGCGCCGCGCCGCCGAAACGGTGACCGGCAGCGCCGTGGTCAACTATCAGGGCAGGACCATCGACTTCGCCAAACCCTTCGAGCGCCTGACCATCACCGGCGCGATCAAAAAATACCGCCCGGACATCACCGACGAAGAACTCGCCAGCCGCGAGCGCATCGTCAGCCGCCTCAACGCGATGAAAGTGCCGTTCCGCGAACACGACGGCCTTGGCGGCCTGCAGCTGACGCTGTTTGAAGCCACCGCTGAAGCCCAACTCTTCGATCCGACCTTCATCATCGACTATCCGGCCGAAGTCTCGCCGCTGGCCCGCCGCAGCGACAGCAACCCGGACATCACCGAACGCTTCGAACTGTTCATCGCCGGCCGCGAGATCGCCAACGGCTTCTCGGAGCTGAACGACCCCGAAGACCAGGCCGCGCGCTTCATGGAGCAGGTCAAACAGAAGGACGCCGGCGACCACGAGGCCATGCACTACGACGCCGACTACATCCGCGCGCTGGAATACGGCCTGCCGCCCACAGGTGGTGCCGGCATCGGCATCGACCGCCTGGTCATGCTGCTGACCGACAGCCCGTCGATCCGCGACGTGATCCTGTTCCCGCACATGCGGCCGGAATAAAGCTCTGCCAGCGCCGCCCGATGAGCGCCGACCAGCCACTCTGGCACCCTTCCCCGGCGCGCATCGCGTCGGCAAAACTGACCGCATTCATGCGCCATGTCGCGCAGCATGGCGGTCCGTCACTGCACGAATACGCCAACCTGCATGACTGGTCGGTCAGCCAGCCCGGAAATTTCTGGTCTGCGGTCTGGGACTTCTGCGGCGTCATCGGCGACCGCGGCAGTGATCGGGTGCTGCAATATCCCGAACGCATGCCCGGCGCGCGCTGGTTTCCCGATGCACGCCTGAACTACGCGGAAAACTTGTTGAGGAATACCGGCAGCGGTGACGCCATCGTATTCCGCGGCGAAAACCGCGTCGCCAGCCGCATCGGCCACGACGAACTGCGCCACGAAGTCTCGCGTTTTGCACAGGCACTGCGCGCGGCCGGCATCCGCCCCGGCGACCGTGTTGCCGGCTACATGCCCAACCTGCCAGGCACCGTGATCGCAATGCTTGCCGCATCCAGCCTCGGTGCAGTGTGGTCGTCCTGCTCGCCGGATTTCGGTGTGCAGGGTGTGGTTGACCGCTTCGGCCAGATCGAGCCGCGCATCCTGATTGCCGCCGACGGCTATTTCTACAACCGCAACACCATCGACAACCTGCCGCGCCTGAAGGAGATCATGGCGCTGCTGCCCGGCGTCGAGAAACTGGTGGTCGTGCCCTACACCTGCGCAGCCCCTGATCTCGCCGGCCTGCCCAAGGCGGTCAGCGTGCACGAATTCATGGCGCCGTTCAGCGCGAAACCGCTGCGATTCGAGCGCCTGCCCTTCGACCACCCGCTGTTCATCATGTATTCCTCCGGCACCACCGGCGTGCCGAAGTGCATCGTCCACGGCGCCGGCGGCACGCTGCTGCAGCACCTGAAGGAACACGTGCTGCACACCGACATCGGCAGCGGCGACCGGCTGTTCTATTTCACCACCTGCGGCTGGATGATGTGGAACTGGCTGGTCTCCGGCCTCGCCGCCGGTGCGACACTGATGCTCTACGACGGCTCGCCCTTCCTCGCCAAGGGTGACGTGCTGTGGGATTACGCCGCGGAAGAAAAAATCAGCGTGTTCGGCACCTCGGCCAAATACATCGACGCGCTGGCCAAGCTCGGCCTCGAACCCGGCAAGACCCACGACCTTTCGGCACTGCGTGCATTGCTCTCCACCGGCTCGCCGCTGGTGCCAGAAAGTTTTGATTACGTTTACCGCTCGATCAAGTCCGACCTGCAGCTGGCATCCATCTCCGGCGGCACCGACATCATTTCCTGCTTTGCGCTGGGCTGCCCGGTATTGCCGGTATGGCGCGGCGAACTGCAGTGCCGCGGCCTCGGCATGAAGGTCGAGGTGTGGAACGACGAAGGCCGGCCGGTGCGCGGCGAAAAAGGCGAACTGGTGTGCACCGCGCCCTTCCCGTCGATGCCCACCGGTTTCTGGAACGATGCAGACGGCACAAAATACCGCGCCGCCTATTTCGAGCGTTATCCCGGCGTCTGGCACCACGGCGATTACGTCGAACTCACCTCGCATGACGGGCTGATGATCCACGGCCGCTCCGATGCCGTGCTCAATCCCGGCGGCGTGCGCATCGGCACCGCGGAAATCTACCGCCAGGTTGAACGACTGGATGAAGTAGTCGAAAGCCTCGCCATCGGCCAGGACTGGCCGCCACAACAACCCAATGACGTGCGTGTGGTGCTGTTTGTGCGCCTGCGCGAGGGCCTGACACTCGACGCCGCCCTGGTCCAGCGCATCAAGCAGCAGATCCGCGACAACACCACGCCGCGCCATGTGCCGGCGGCGGTGGTGCAGGTCAGCGACATCCCACGCACCAAGAGCGGCAAGATTGTCGAACTCGCGGTGCGCAATGTCGTACACGGCCAGCCGGTGAAAAATGTCGAAGCACTGGCCAATCCCGAAGCGCTGGAAAATTTCCGCAATCGTGACGAATTACGCAGTTGAATCGCGCAATTCAGCACGCAATACAGCGCAAGCCATTGAACTTCATCACCTCCATCACGTCCAAGTGATGGCGTAACACTTTGTAAACGCGGCAGTTTTTCACAGCCTTGCAGGCTGTGCTGCGATACAGTGGCGCCGCTTTCTTAATGAAAGGAGCCACAACATGTCTGAAACCAAAAAACTCAATCCCCTGATCGTGCTCGCTGCGGTGTCAGTGACGCTGTTCAGCCTGCTCGGCATCGCTGCCATTACCGGCGTGCTGCCAACCTCGTTCTCGAAAAGCAGTGAAAGCGCACTGCAAAACGAGACCGCCTCAACGGCGTCGCCGAAAAGCGACAGCAAGACCGCTTCGGCACCGGCCAAACCGGCCGCGAAGACCGAATCGGCAAACAAGGTTGCATCGGCGCCAGCCCCGGCAACTGCGGCTCGCGAGCCTGCAAAAGCCGCGCCGGTCTGCAACAACTGCGGCGTGGTCAGCGAAGTGCGCGCGATCAAGCAAAAAGGCGAAGGCAGCGGCCTCGGCGCAATTGCCGGCGGTGTGGTGGGCGGCCTGCTCGGCAACCAGGTCGGCGGCGGCAGCGGCCAGAAGATCGCCACTGTGGCGGGTGCCGCAGGCGGCGCCTATGCCGGACACCAGATCGAGAAGAACGTGAAATCGACGACGCGTTACGACGTCATCGTCAACATGGATGACGGCAGCGTGCGCAGCTTCGCCTACGACAGCCAGCCCGCCTTCCAGGCCGGCGCCAAGGTGAAGGTCGTCAACGGCGCGCTGACCGCCGGCTGACCGGGTTCTTCACCGTTCAGCAAGCGCCCCTGCGGGGGCGCTTTTTTTCGCCTGCATTTCGCCGGAATCAAATCTGATGCTCGATGGGATATTCATAAGCAATTGTTTTCATTGATGATTTACTCAGGGCTTTGCAATATACCCCATTGGGGTATATATTTTGGACATGAATAATCCAATCACATCCCAGCCCTCCGGCAATGCCGTCATCAACCTGCCGATCACCGGCATGACCTGCGCGGCCTGTGCTGCGCGCATTGAAAAAACCCTGAACCGGCTGCCCGGCGTCAGCGCCGCGGTGAATTTCGCCACCGAAAAAGCCCACATCGAATATCCGGCAGCCACGGTCGCGACAGCAGACCTGATCGCCGCCGTGCGCAAGGCCGGCTACGACGCACAGGAGCCGGCCGCCAGCAGCGACGAAACACACAAGGCCGAACGGCTCGCCGCCTACCGCAAGGACCTGCAGCTGTTCATCATCTCCGCGCTGCTGACCCTGCCCTTTGTCGCGCTGATGTTTTACATGCTGGGCGGCGCCCCCCAAGGGGACTTGTTTCACGGCGCTCACCACGCCACATGGTTTCCGCCGCTGGCGCAGTTGATCGTGTCACTGCCCGTGCAGTTCTGGATCGGCGGCCGCTTCTACCGTGGCGCGTACCACGCGCTGCGTGGCGGTGGCGCCAACATGGATGTGCTCATCGCGCTCGGCACCAGCGCCGCCTGGTTCCATAGCGCGGCCGTGGTGCTGCTCGGACTGAACGGCCATGTCTATTTCGAAGCCTCGGTCAGCATCATCACGCTGGTCTTCCTCGGCAAGCTGCTCGAGTCACGCGCCCGCGCCCGTGCCTCTGCCGCGATCGAGGAACTGCTGCGCCTGCAGCCGCAGACGGCCCGCGTCGAACGCGACGGCCACATCGTCGAGATCCCGGTCGCGCAGCTGCGCAAGGGCGAGGTGTTCATCGTGCGTCCCGGTGAATCGGTGCCGGTGGACGGCAGGGTGATCGAAGGCGCATCGGATATCGACGAATCACTGCTCACCGGCGAAAGCCTGCCGGTATCCAAGTCTGCCGGCAGCACGGTCTTCGCCGCCACCATCAACGCCCAGGGCCTGCTGCGCTGCACTGCCACCGGCATCGGCGCCGACACCGCACTCGCCGGCATCGTGCGCCTGGTCGAGGAGGCTCAGGGCTCGAAGGCGCCGATCCAGCGCCTCGCCGATAAAATCTCCGGCATTTTTGTGCCGGTGGTGCTGGGGATTGCGGCCATCACGCTGGCCGGCTGGTGGCTCTACAGCGGGTCTTTTGCCGAGGCGCTGGTGCCGGCAGTGGCGGTACTGGTGATCGCCTGCCCCTGCGCGCTGGGGCTGGCCACTCCCACCGCGATCATGGTCGGCAGCGGCGTCGGCGCACGCGCCGGCGTGCTGATCCGCAACGCCGAGGCACTGGAGCGTGCCGGACATATCGACACGCTGGTCGTTGACAAGACCGGCACCCTGACCCGCGGCAAACCCGCGGTCACCGACATCATGCCCGCGCTGGGCGCCGACGAAGATGAACTGATGCGGGTCGCCGCCGCACTCGAAGCCGGATCCGAGCACCCGCTGGCGCAGGCCATCCTCGAATACGCCCGCAACCGCGGCATCACGCCCGCTCCGGTGGGCAACTTCGCCGCCGTCACCGGCCACGGCGTGCGCGGCACCGTCGATGGAGAAACCGCACTGCTCGGCTCGCCGCGCTTCATCGCCGAATCCGGCTTCAATTTTAAAGAGGCCGCGGTTGCGCAACTGCAGGACGCCGGCAAGACCGTGGTCGGCGTCACCCGCGGCAGCCGCCTGCTCGGCCTGATCGCCATCGCCGATCCGCTGCGCCCGAGTTCTCCCGCAGCGATTGCCGCGCTGCAGGCCCTGGGCATCGAGGTGATCATGCTGACCGGCGACAACCGCCGCACGGCGGCACGCATCGCCCGCGAAACCGGCATTACCCGCTTCGAAGCCGAACTGCTGCCCCAGGACAAGGCACGCATCATTTCCGGGCTGCAGAAGGAAGGCCGCCACACCGGCATGACCGGGGACGGCGTGAATGATGCGCCGGCACTCGCCGCCGCCGGTGTCAGCTTCGCCATCGGCGCCGGCTCCGATGTCGCCATCCACGCCGCCGACGTGACGCTGATGCGCAGCGACCTGATGAGCGTGGTCGATGCCGTGCGCCTGTCGCGCGCCACCTTCCGCAAGATCCGGCAGAACCTGTTTTTCGCCTTTTTCTACAACGTGCTGGGCATCCCGCTTGCCGCGGCCGGCCTGCTCAATCCGGTCATCGCCGGCGCGGCGATGGCAATGAGTTCGGTCTCCGTTGTAGGCAACTCGCTGCTGCTGAAGCGCAAATCCTGACCATTACCCTCAGAGGACAACACATGGAAACCTTGAACATGAAAATTTCCGGCATGACCTGCATGGGCTGTGTCGGCAGCGTCAAACGCGTGCTCAATGGCATCGCCGGCGTCGCCGGTGCCGAAGTCTCGTTGACGCCCGGCTCGGCCACGGTCAGCTACGACCCGGCCCAAACGAATCCGGACGCACTGAAGGCTGCTGTTACGGAGGCCGGTTATGACGTCAGCTGACCACTGCTGCGGCGACCACGATGAACGCCATGTGGTGCAGCCGCACAAGGCGGCGCTGCTGAAACGGCTGAACCGTGTTGAAGGCCAGGTGCGCGGAGTCGCACAGATGGTGCGCGAGGACCGTTACTGCATCGACGTGCTGACCCAGGTCGCCGCGGTGCAGTCGGCACTCGATGCGGTGGCGCTGCAACTGCTGGAGGACCACACCCGCGGCTGCGTCGCCGGGGCGATCCGCGACAATCAAGGCGATCAGGCGATCGCGGAACTGATGGCAGTGGTCAGGCGCTTCGCACGCTGACCCCCGCCATCAGGAACATCAATTCCAGATTTGCCACCAGGGTATCTTGCTCCGCCGCGGGTCACCCTTCAGGTAGGGACTCTGCGGGAAGTTCTTTTTGAGCACGCGCTCTGCATCATCGCGCAGGTCGTTCATGCCCATGGCGTCATAGGCACGCACCATGATCACCAGTCCCTCTTCATTGGCCGGCGCATTGGGATAGGTTTTCAGCGCGTATTGCGCGCGGTTGACCGCGGCGACAAAAGCCTTGCGTGTCATGTAATAACGCGCGACGTGGATTTCATGTGAAGCCAGCGCGTTGACCAGATAGTTCATCCGCTGCACCGCGTCCGGCAGGTACTTGCTGTCGGGATAACGCGTCACCATCTCCCGGAACGCGGCAAAGGCATCGGCCGCCGCCTTGGGGTCGCGCTCGGACTGGTCCTGGCCGCTGAAGAACCCGAGGATGCCGAGGTCATCGTTGAAGTTGATCAACCCCTTCAGGTAGAACATGTAATCGGCGTTGGGGTGGCTCGGATGCAGCTTGACGAAGCGGTCGATGGTCGCCAGCGCCGACGCCGGATCCTCGTTTTTCCACTGTGCATAGGCCGATTCGACCATCGCCTGCTGCGCAAAACGGCCGAAGGGATAGCGTGCCTCGATGCGCTCGTAGTGCTTGATCGCGTTTTCCCAGTTGCGCGCGGCCAGTTCGGAGCGGGCCTCGGCATACAGCTTTTGCGCCGACCAGCCGCGGGTCTCGTCAACCTCCTGCCCCTTGAAAATGCCGCAACCGGCAATGAGCGCGCCGAAGGCGAGGGAGAGGATAACCGTTAGAATGTTTCGCATGAATGGAAGCCGGAAAAAGAAGTCGGTCGGAACGACGGACAGCAGTGCGGGGCAAAAAGCAGGGCCTATCAGTGAACACGCTGATTTGCCGCCGGAAAATTATACCGAATCCGCAGCGCCCGCCGCGCAGGAACTGCGCGTTCCCGCCGATTGCGCCGGCCTGCGCCTCGATCAGGCACTGGCACGGCTGCTGCCACAGTACTCGCGGGCGCGGCTCGCCGGCTGGGTCAAGGCCGGCCATGTACTCGTCGATGGCGCAGCCGCCGGCGTACGCGACAAGCTGCATGGCGGCGAACGTATCCGCATCGCGCCACAGCCGACACCGGAGGAAACCGCGTTCCGGCCCGAGGCACTGCCGATCAACATCGTCCACGAAGACGACACGCTGCTGGTCATCAACAAGCCACCGGGCCTGGTGGTGCATCCCGGCAGCGGCAACTGGCAGGGCACCCTGCTCAACGCCCTGCTTGCACACGCACCACAGCTCGCGGGAGTGCCGCGCGCCGGCATCGTGCACCGCCTGGACAAGGACACCAGCGGCCTGCTGGTGGTCGCCAAGACCCTCACCGCGCAGACCGACCTGGTGCGCCAGCTGCAGGCACGCACCGTGTCGCGCGAATACCGCGCCGTGGTGCACGGCACGGTGCCGCGCAACGGACGCATCGAAGGCCCGATCGGCCGCGATCCGCGCAGCCGCACCAAAATGGCCGTGGTCCGTTCCGGCAAGCCGGCGGTGACCCACTACAGCATCCTCGAAAAACTGGCGCGGGCCACCGTGCTCGCCTGCAAGCTCGAAACCGGCCGCACCCACCAGATCCGCGTCCATCTGCAGAAACTCGGCTACCCGATCTGGGGGGATCCGGTGTACGGCAAAACCAACGCGCCGGCCGAACCGTCAATCCAGCGCCAGGCCCTGCACGCCGAACGGCTGGCGCTGCGCCACCCCGATCACGGCGAAACCGTGCAATGGGAGGCACCGCTGCCCGCGGACATGAAAGCCCTGATCAAGGCCCTGCGTGCGGAATCATGAGCGACGCCCCGAACCGTTTCAGCGAACAGGACTGCATCATTCCCGACTGGCCAGCTCCCACCGGAATACGCGCGCTGGTCACCACCCGTGCCGGCGGCGTCAGCACCGGCCCCCACGGCAGCTTCAACCTCGGCCTCAAGGCCGGTGATGACGCTGCGGCAGTCATGCAGAACCGTGCCCGCCTGCAGACCCTGCTGCCGCAGCCGCCGCGCTGGCTGGCGCAAGTCCACGGCAGCCGCGTCGTTGATGCCGACACGCTCGATGACGTGCCCGAAGCCGATGCCAGCGTTGCCGCGAATCCCGGCACCGTGTGCACGATCATGATTGCCGACTGCCTGCCGGTGTTGTTCTGCGACCGCGCCGGCCGCTGCGTCGGCGCCGCCCACGCCGGATGGCGCGGCCTCGCCGGCGGCGTACTCGCCAACACCGTGGCACGCATGCCCGCGGCCCCCGCCGACCTGATCGCCTGGATCGGCCCCGGCATCGGCCCCGAAGCGTTCGAAGTCGGCGACGATGTGTGGCAGGCCTTCTGCGCCGGCCATCCTGAAAATGCTGATGCCTTCCGCCGCCATACCCCGGGCAAATGGCTGTGCGACCTGCCCGCACTGGCGCGCAAGGCCCTGCAGCGTGCCAGCGTCGGGAGCATCCACGGCGGAACACTCTGCACTTACAGTGATCCGCAGCGCTTTTACTCGTACCGGCGCGACGGGGTTACCGGCAGGATGGCGGCACTGATCTGGAGGCAGTGATGCGTGATCAGCAAAAAACAAGTCATTGATTGCACTCATCATTTATCACTCGTCATTCATCGCTACGCTATAATCCGCCGCTCTTCCGAAAAGCCCCTCCCTTGAACACTCTCTCCTGGATCATCCTCGCCACACTGGCCGGCGGCGTGCTGTCGGCACTGGCGGCAAGCCTGTTCGCGATCAAGGCCAAGGCTTCGCAGATCCCCATGCTGGTGAGCTACGCGGTCGGCGCCTTGCTGGGGGCCGCGTTCATCGAAGTGCTGCCGCACGCGATCTACCAGAGCGACAGCATCGAAGCCACGGCGGCAACCGTGCTCGGCGGCATCCTCGGCTTTTTTGTGCTCGAGAAACTGGTGCTGTGGCGGCACTGCCACGTCGAGGAATGCGAGGCGCACGACCCCCACGGCACACCGGTCCGGCACCATCATGGCCATGACCACGGCCGCAGCGGCCTGATGATCCTGATCGGCGACACCTTCCACAACTTCGTCGACGGCGTGCTGATCGCCGCGGCCTTCATGGCCGACATCGAGCTCGGCATCGTCACCGCTGTGGCGATCATCGCCCACGAAGTGCCGCAGGAAGTCGGCGACTTCCTGATCCTGCTGCATTCCGGCTACAGCAAACGCAAGGCACTGCTGCTGAACATGCTCGCCAGCGCGGCGATGGTGGTCGGCGGCGTGCTCGCCTATTTCACGCTGCAGTCGGCACAGGCGCTGGTCACCCCGCTGCTGGCGCTGGCCGCGGCGAGCATGCTCTATGTCGCGGTGGCCGACCTGATTCCCGGCCTGCACCGGCGCACCGAGCTCTCCGCCACGCTGCAGCAGGTGCTGCTGATCGGCCTCGGCATTGCGACGATCTGGCTGGTCGGCAGCTGGGCACACAGCCACTGAAAACGGCAGGGGGCGTGTTATTGTTGCCGCGCGTGCTGCAACAGACGCGCAATCTTTGATCTCCATACTGCCGTCCGATGTCCGACACACCCGCCCAGCCTGATCCGCTCACCGAAGCCTATGCCGCGCTGGGCCGCATGCTCCTGGGCAATGCCGCGGCCAAGCTCGGCTCCACCGGCGCACTGCCAGATCCCGCGGCAATGATGAAGCTGCAGGCCGAGGCGATGGCCGCTGACAGCGAACGCTGGCTTGAGCTCAACAACCGCTATTACCGCCAGCAGCTCGAGCTGTGGCAGGCCTTTGCCGGCACCGCGCCCGAGACGCCGAAGCCGGCGCCGCCGCAGGACCGGCGCTTTCGTGCACCGGAGTGGCAGGAACCCTACTTCAACTACCTCGCCAACTCCTACATGCTGTCGGCGCGCTGGCTGGAAGAAACGGCGGCATCCGTCAAACTCGAAGGCCAGGTGCAGCAAAAGCTGCAGTTCTATACCAGACAGCTGATCGACGCGCTGTCGCCGGCGAACTTCCCGTGGACCAATCCGGAGGCGATCAAGCTCGCCGCCGCGACCGAAGGCGACAGCATCAACCGCGGCCTGAAAAACCTGGCCGCGGACATCAACAAGGGCCTGGTGACGATGACCGACGAGACGGCCTTCGAAGTCGGCCGCAACCTCGCCGTGAGTCCCGGCGCGGTGGTCTATGAAAACGATTTCATCCAGCTGATCCAGTACGCGCCGCTGACTGCGACGGTGTTCGAAAAGCCGCTGCTGATCGTGCCGCCCTGCATCAACAAGTACTACATCCTCGACCTGCAGCCGGAAAACTCCTTTGTCCGCCATGCCGTCGAACAAGGCCACACCGTGTTCATGGTGTCCTGGCGCAACATGCCGCTGGAGATGGGCAGCGCGACCTGGGATGACTACATCGAGCACGGCGTGCTGCGCGCGATCGAGGTTGCACGCGACATCGGCGGCGTGGAAAAGATCAACGCGCTGGGTTTCTGCGTCGGCGGCACCCTGCTCGCCTGCGCGCTGGCGGTGCTGCGTGGCCGCGGCGAAGACCCGGTGGCAAGCCTGACCCTGCTCACCACGATGCTCGATTTCAGCGACACCGGCGAGTTGTCTGTATTCGTTGACGAAGCCTATGTCGCCGCGCGCGAAACCGAATTCGCCGGCGGCGGCGTGCTGCGCGGCCGCGAACTGGCGCTGACCTTTGCCAGCCTGCGCGCCAACGACCTGATCTGGCCGTACGTGGTCAACAACTACCTGAAGGGCAACACCCCGCCGCCCTTCGACCTGCTCTACTGGAATGGCGATGGCGCCAACCTGCCGGGCACGATGTATTGCCAGTACATCCGCCAGACCTATCTCGAAAACCGCCTGCGCGAGCCCGGTGCACTGACCATGTGCGGCGTGTCGGTGGACCTCGGCACGGTGGACATGCCCGCCTACATCCTCGCCGCGCGCGAAGACCACATCGTTCCCTGGCGTACCGCCTATGCCAGCACCGCGCTGCTCGGCGGGCCGCTGCAGTTCGTGCTCGCCGCCAGCGGCCACATCGCCGGCGTGATCAACCCGCCGGCCGCCGGCAAGCGCAACCACTGGGTGCGCCCGGACAACACGCCGGAAGCAGAAGCCTGGCTCGAGGGCGCGGAATCGCGACCCGGCAGCTGGTGGCCGCACTGGGCACAGTGGCTGGCCGGACATGCCGGCAATCAGGTCCCGGCACCATCGTCCGCCGGCAACAGCCTCCACGCAGCGGGCGAAGCTGCACCCGGCCGCTACGTCCGCGAGCGAATGCCCTGAATCCTGATCGGCTGCCCCGGACAGCATCCCCGTCCGCGAAAATTGCTGTTAAATTAGAAACGTCTCAACTGGAGGAGAACAATATGTCTCGTGTTGCAGTGGTGACTGGCGGTATGGGCGGCCTCGGAGAGGCCATCTGCATGAAGCTCGGCAAGATGGGCTACAAGGTCGTGGCGACCTACTCCCCCGGCAACAACAAATACAACGACTGGCTCGCCGACATGAAAAAGCAGGGCTACGACTTCCGTGCCGTGCCTGTGGATGTCACCAGCTTCGACTCCTGCCAGCAGGCCGTGGCGCAGATCGGCAAGGACCTCGGCCCGGTGGACGTGCTGGTCAACAACGCCGGCATCACCCGCGACACCACCTTCCGCAAGATGGATCTCGCGGCATGGCAGGCGGTGATCAACACCAACCTCGACAGCGTCTTCAACATGACCAAGCCGGTGATCGACGGCATGGCCGAACGCGGCTGGGGCCGTGTCATCAATGTGTCTTCGGTCAACGGCCAGAAGGGTGCCTTCGGCCAGACCAACTACTCGGCGGCCAAGGCCGGCATGCACGGCTTCACCAAGGCTGCAGCACTGGAGTACGCCAAAAAAGGTGTCACCGTGAACACCATCTCGCCGGGCTACATCGGCACCAAGATGGTGATGGCGATTCCGAAGGAAGTGCTCGACTCGAAAATCGTGCCGCAGATCCCGGTGGGCCGCCTCGGCAAGCCCGAAGAAGTCGCCGGCCTCGTCGCCTATCTCTGCTCGGAAGAAGCAGCCTTCGTCACCGGCGCCAACATCGCCATCAACGGCGGCCAGCACATGCAATAAGCGGCGTGCCGCGCCCCTTCCGCAGTTGCAGCAACGCCCGACCGGAAAACGGCCGGGCGTTTTTCTCTGGGACCTCGGGTGCAGCACCGCACTATGTTATAAGCCATTGTTTTTAAAGGTATTTTTTATGCCATTTGATTGCAACGCAACATGGGCCTGTGCGATAATGCGGCACCCAACCGAAGAGCGAAGAGGTCTGCAATGAGTTCACAGGCCCGCATCATCAAGAAGTATCCGAACCGCCGACTCTACGACACCGAAACCAGCAGCTACATCACGCTGGCCGACGTGAAAAAACTGGTTCTGGACAACGTCGAATTCAAGGTCGAGGACGCCAAGACCAAGGACGACCTGACACGCAGCATCCTGCTGCAGATCATCCTTGAGGAAGAAAGCGCCGGCGACCCGATGTTCTCCAGCGACTCGCTGTCACAGATCATCCGCCTCTATGGCAACGCCATGCAGGGCATGATGGGCGGCTACCTCGAGAAAAACATCCAGACCTTCATGCAGATCCAGCAGAAGCTGCAGGATCAGTCGCGCCAGGTCTATGGCCAGAACCCGATGCTGAACTCGGATACCTGGAACGAATTCGTCAAGATGCAGGGCCCGGCGATGCAGGGCCTGATGAGCCGCTACCTCGAGCAGAGCGCGCGCACCTTCGTCGACATGCAGAACCAGCTGCAGACGCAGACCCGCAACCTCTGGGGCAACTTCCCCTTCCCCGGCTTCCCCGGTGCCGGCGAAGCCAAGAAGGATGGCGAAGAGCCCAAGTCGTAACCGTCGTCATCCGCAATTCGCTGCGCAGCCGGGCAGCGCAGCATCCCCTTCCCCGTTTCCGTCGTGCCCAATAAAACTCCGCAGAACAAACCCGCCCGCAGCCGGGCGGCGCCCGCGCCGCCGCGCAAGGTCGGCTTTGTTTCACTCGGCTGCCCCAAGGCCACCGTCGATTCCGAGCACATCCTGACCCGGCTGCGCGCCGAGGGCTACCTGATCGCGCCGAGTTACCGTGACGCCGACCTGGTGGTGGTCAACACCTGCGGCTTCATCGACGCCGCGGTGGACGAATCCCTCGACGCCATCGGCGAGGCGCTGGCGGAGAACGGCCGTGTCATCGTCACCGGCTGCCTCGGCGCCAAGGGTGATGTCGTGCGTGAGAACCACCCCAGGGTGCTCGCCGTCACCGGCCCGCACGCCACCGACGCGGTGATGGAGGCGGTGCACATCCACCTGCCCAAGCCGCATGATCCGTACACCGACCTGGTGCCGCCGCAGGGCATCCGGCTGACGCCGAAGCACTACGCCTATCTGAAGATTTCCGAAGGCTGCAACCACCGCTGCAGCTTCTGCATCATCCCCTCGATGCGCGGCGACCTGGTCAGCCGGCCGATCGGCGACGTGATGACCGAGGCACAGAGCCTGGTGCAGGCCGGTGTGAAGGAACTGCTGGTGATCTCTCAGGACACCAGCGCCTACGGCGTCGACATCAAATACCGCACCGGCTTCTGGGGCGGGCGGCCGATCCGCACCCGCATGCTCGACCTCGCGAAAGCACTGGCCGAACTCGATGTCTGGGTGCGCCTGCACTATGTCTACCCCTATCCGCATGTCGATGAAGTGATTCCGCTGATGAGCGAGGGCCGCCTGCTGCCCTACCTCGACGTGCCCTTCCAGCACGCCAGCCCGCGCATCCTCAAGCTGATGAAGCGCCCGGCCAATGCCGAAGGCACCCTCAAACGCATCCGTGACTGGCGCGCGATCTGCCCAGAACTGACCATCCGCAGCACCTTCATCGTCGGCTTCCCCGGCGAGACCGAACGCGAGTTCGAGGAGCTGCTGACCTTCCTTGAGGAAGCCCAGCTCGACCGCGTCGGCTGCTTTGCCTATTCACCGGTCGAAGGCGCCGGCGCCAATGCCCTGCCCGATGCCATACCGGAAGGCCTCAAGGAGGAGCGCCGTGCCCGCTTCATGGCCGTGCAGGAAAAAATCAGCGCGGCACGCCTGAAGGGCAAGGTCGGCCGCAAGCTCACCGTGCTGGTTGACGAAGCCGGTCCCGAAGGCGCCATCGCGCGCTCCAGCGCCGACGCGCCGGAAATCGACGGCCTCGTACACGTCACCAACGGCAGCGACCTCAAACCCGGCGACCGCGTCGAGGTCAAAGTCACCCGCGCCGACAGCCACGACCTCTGGGCCACGCTGCCCGGATTGCGCGCCGTAAAATAACCGATGCTGCAGACGCTGCGGCGCTGGGCGAAGCTGCTGAAAAGCGACATCGTCGCACTGTGGTTCGCCTGCCGCGATCCGCGCACCCCCTGGTATGCCAAGGCCGTCACCGTGCTGGTGGTGGCCTATGCCTTCAGCCCGATCGATCTGATCCCCGACTTCATTCCGGTGCTCGGCTTTGTCGATGACGCCATTCTGCTGCCACTGGGCATCTGGCTGGCGCTGAAACTGGTGCCGCCGGCGGTGATGGCCGAAGCACGCCTCGCTGGCGAAGCCTGGCTGGCCGCGCGCAAACCGAAGCCGCGCAACTATATTGCCGCCGCGGTGTTTGTCGCGTTATGGTGCGTGCTCGCCTGGCTGCTGTGGAGATGGTTCACGGCCAACCCATGACTGAAAAACCGAAAAAAGAAACCCTGCTGCAACGCCTGCGCTTGAGCCGGGTCGGCGGCGCCGCCGTATCGGTGCGTGAATTGTCACGCGTGGTGCTGTTCGCGGCGGTGGTGATCGCCATCGCCTTCATCATCGCCTGGCGCTTTGTACGTCCCGCGCCACCCGACCATTTTGTCATCGCCACCGGCACCGAATCCGGCGCCTATCATCTGTTCGCCCAGCGTTACCGCGACCTGCTCGCGCAGCAGAAAATCAAGGTCGAGCTGCGCCCGACCACCGGCTCGGTGGAAAACCTGAACCTGCTCAACGACCACGAATCGGGCGTCGAAGTCGCGCTGATCCAGGGCGGTATTGCAGCAGCCGATGAGGAGGAGCAGGCGTTGCGTTCTCTTGGGGCGCTGTACTACGAACCGCTGTGGGTGTTCTACCGCGCTGACAGCGAGTTCAACCGCCTGACCCAGCTCTCGGGCCGGCGCATCGCCGCCGGGCCCGAAGGCAGCGGCACGCGCAGGCTTGCCACGACACTGCTGCAGGCCAGCGGCGCCACCCGCCAGGCCTCGCAACTGTCGCCACTCACCGGCATGGCCGCGGCCCAGGCGCTGCGCCAGGGCCGCGTCGATGCCGCGCTGTTTGTCGCCTCACCCGCGGCGCCGGTGGTGCAAACCCTGCTGAAAGACCCGGAAATCCGGCTGATGAACCTTGCCCATGCCGAGGCCTTTGCCCAGCGTTTCGGCTACCTGTCGGCAGTGACACTGCTGCGCGGCTCGGTGGACATTGCCGCCGACATCCCGCCGCGCAATGTGAGCATGGTCGCGGTCACCGCCCACCTGGTGGCGCGCGACGACTTCCACCCGGCGCTGGTGTCGGTGCTGCTGCAGGCGGCAAGCAAGGTGCACAACGGCGCCGGCGTATTCCACAAGGCCGGGGAATTCCCGGTGCCGCGCGGTGGCGATTTTCCGGTGAGTGAGGACGCGGCACGTTACTACAAATCCGGCCCGCCCTTCCTGCAGCGCTACCTGCCCTTCTGGGTGGCCAACCTGATCGAGCGCCTGCTGGTGCTGCTGGTACCGCTGATCGCGGTGGTGATCCCGATGATGCGCATCATGCCGGCGCTCTACGACTGGCAGGTCAAGCGCAAGATCTTTCGCTGGTACCGCGACCTGAAAGGCGTCGAGCTGGAAATCAACGAGGCCCCGTCGTCCGGCGAAATCTCCGCGCTGCTCGAGCGGCTGCGCGAAATCGAGCGCGGTGTCGCCGCCACCAAGGTGCCGCTGACCTACTGGGATTACGTCTACACCCTGCGCGGCCACATCGACCTGGTACGCGCGCGGCTCACCGGCAACGCACCGCCGCCGAAACCGCTGCCGGCACCGCCCGAAGTCTGAAGGGATGGCGCTTGTTGCTGGCGCTTATTGCGCCACGCCGTTCAGAGCAAAATCAAAAATCTGATGGCTTTTCAGGCGGTTGCAACCGGCAAGCAGACGGTAATCCGCATTCAACGGCTGCGACAGGATAAACGGCACCGTGGCCTCGGAGGCTCCACCGTGGGTGCGCAGGCGATGCCCCTTGAGCCCCGACAGGTCGTGATCGGCAGCTGAAGCGCCGATACAGACATTGGCCGTTGAAATCACCGCAACATCACCCTCGCGATCGGGCGGCAGTTCATAACGCGCGCACACCGCCTCGCGGTCCAGCGCCGCTTCGATACCCGGCATGCCGTGGATCACGTCGATGATCTGCTGCGCGGTGGCTTTGCCGCGGCACCACACCCTGACAAAACCGCCCAGCGCGCCGTGGTGCGCGACAAAGGCATCGGTGATCGGGCAGATAACCTGGGTATCCCCCTTGCCGAAGCGCGCATCGAGTATGTCCTGCAGCCAGATCACATTCGGGTTGCCGTCGGCATCGGATTTGTCGTTCATGCCGTGGTCAGCGGTCAGCGCAACCAGCGCGCCCAATTCCGCCAAACGGCCGAAACGGCGATCCAGCTCGCGGTAAAAATGCCGCGCCTCGGCCTCTTCCGGCGAGTACTTGTGCTGCACATAGTCGGTCAGCGACAGGTAAAGGATGTCGCGATGCCCCTGTTCCAGCAGCTTGATGCCGGCGTCCAGCACGAACAGCGACAGCTCCATCGAATACATGTCCGGCTGCGGCGCGCCGACGAATTCCAGCACGTTTTCGATGCCGTTCTCGGTCATTGTGCATTTCGAGGCAAATTCCGATGAAAAGCTGACATTGCCTCTGGAAACATCAAGATTCTTGCCGAGCTGGCGGCGCAGTTTGTCTTTGGCGGTGATCGACACCACCTTCGCCCCGGCATCAGCGAAGCGGCTGAGAATGGAGTCGCCGCGCAACAGCTCCGGCCCGGTCATCACCACCGGCTTCCCGGTGGCCATGTCGAGATAGAAATTGCCCGAGATGCCGTGGCGCGAAGCCGGAGTGCCGGTGATGATCGACATGTTGTTGGGACAGGTGAAGCTCGGCATCGTGCCTTCGGCCAGCGTTGAAAAGCCCTGGCTCATGAAGCGTGCGATGTTCGGCACCACGCCTTCGGCCAGGTACTGGCGCAGATAGGCAGGATCGCCACCGTCAATACACACCACCGCCACCGGCTGCCGCGGCATGCGGTAGGCAATGCCGTTGACCTCCACCCGTTCTTCATCCAGTACAGCGGCCATGACAACCCCCCGGTTATTCATCAAACGGTGGAAGGTAACCCGCCCGTATTGCAGTTTTGCTTCAGGACCGGCTCCGGGTGATGCACAACATCCGTAAAGAATCGGCAATACCGCTGCAACATGCGCGGCCCATCGTTGCCTCCGTTACGGCAGTCACCCATGGCTGCCAGCAACCATCACGGAGACTGGCCATGCAAAAAAAATCCCTGCGCATCCTCACAATGACCTGCGCCGCCATGCTGCTCACGGCCGGCAACGGCCTCGCGGGTGAATACCCCCACAAACCGATCCGAATGCTGGTGGGTTTTCCGGCCGGCGGCAGCACCGATGTGCTGTCACGACAGGTCGCGCAGGCGCTGACGCTGCCGATGAAGCAGCAGATCATCGTCGACAACCGGCCGGGAGCCACCGGCATCATGGCTGCCGAACTCACCGCCAAGGCCGAAGGCGACGGTTACACACTGATGATGGCCACAGTTGCGACCCATGCGATCAACCCGGCGCTGTTCAGCAAGGTGCCCTTTGACCCGATCAGGGATTTCATGCCGGTATCACTGGTGGCACAGTATCCGCTGCTGCTCGCCGTGAACCCGTCGCTGCAGGCAAAATCGGTGAAGGAGTTGATCGATCTGGCGCAGGCCAAACCCGGTTCGATCCGTTATTCCTCTTCGGGCAACGGTTCGCCCGGACACCTGGCTGCGGAAATATTCCGCATCGCCTCCAAAACCGACCTCCAGCATGTGCCATACAAAGGCGGCTCGCCGGCACTGGCCGCGGTAATCAGCAATGAATGCCATATCAACTTCGGCACGCTGCCGGGGATGATGCCGCATGCCAAGGCCAACCGCCTGCGCGCAGTCGCAATCACCACCCGCGGCCGCTCCCCCGCACTGCCTGAAGTGCCGACGGTGGCTGAATCCGGCCTTGCCGGCTTCGACGTCAGCTCCTGGGCTGGAATCGTCGCTCCCGCCGGCACGCCGAAACCGATCCTGACCCGCCTGCATCGCGAAATCGTCGGCGTGCTGAAGGAACCCTCGCTCAATGCAAAACTGGCAGCCGAAGGCGCGCCGCCGGTCGGCAACAGTCCGGACGAGTTCTCGCGCTTCATGCGCGACGAGCTGGTGAAGTGGGCATCGGCGGTGAAACAGTCCGGCGCACGTATTGACTGATCAACCGGACTGATCAATCCGCGGCAACCGGCGCTTCCGCAAAAAACGCCTCGACGTCCGCAACCTCGCGCGAACGTTTCATCGGCGGCAGGCTACGCCAGATGCGCTTGCCATAGGATTTTGAAATCAGCCGCGGGTCGCAGATCATCAACACGCCGCGGTCGGTCTCGTCACGGATCAGCCGGCCGGCGCCCTGCTTCAGCGAAATCACCGCGCGCGGCAACTGATACTCCATGAAGGCGTTGCGGCCCTCGGAGTTGATCTTCTCGATCCTCGCGGCGAGCACCGGATCGTCCGGCGGCGCAAAGGGCAGCTTGTCGATCACCACCAGCGACAAGGCCTCGCCGCGCACATCGACCCCTTCCCAGAAGGACTGGCTGCCGATCAGCACCGCATTGCCCAGCGCGCGGAAGCGGTCGAGCAGCTCACTGCGCGAGCCCTCGCCCTGTACCAGCAGCGGGTAATCCCAGCCGCGTTTCTTGAAGGCTTCGGCGAGCAGCTCGCGCGCCTCGCGCAGCGCGCGCAGGCTGGTGAACAGCAAAAACGCCCGGCCGCGGCTCGCCTCCAGCACCGGCAGTGCGGCCTCGACCACGGCGCGGGTGTAATCCGGCGTGTTCGGTTCCGGCAAACCCTGCGGCACATAGAGCAGGCCCTGCCGGTCAAAGTCGAAAGGACTGGGCCAGCTCGCGGTCTGCGCCTCCTGCAGGCCCAGCTCGTTGACGTAATGCGAGAAATCGCCATTCACCGAAAGCGTGGCCGAGGTGAACACCCAGGCCCGCGCCTGCGCCTCGACCTGCTTCCTGAAAATCTCCGCGATCGACAGTGGCGTGGCGTTGAACTGCACCGACTGGTGGAACACCTCCACCCAGCGCACCAGCGTGGCATCGCTGTCCGCGCTCCAGCCGGCAAGCTGCGCGCGCAGCGCATCGGCGCGCTCGAAACATTTCTGCAGCCCCTCGCTGCGGCCGGCCTGGCTGTGCAGGGTTTCGGCCAGTGCCTCCAGCTTGCCGGTGGCCTCGGCCAGCGCCTCGTTGATCACCCGGCGCGGCCTGATCGCGCTGGCCGGCATGCGCAGACCACTTTCGTCAAACGCCAGGCGCAGGTCTCGCGCCGCCTTCTCCACTGCATTCGCGGCTTCCGGCAGCGCGGCAAAATCCCTGGCCGAAGTCGCACCTTCGATGCGCGCATCACGCGCCAGCTCGACAATCTGCGTGGTCGACACCGACTGCCCGAAAAACAGGCTCGCGGTTTCCGGCAGCTGGTGCGCCTCGTCAAAAATCACCGTGTTGCAGGCCGGCAGCAGCTCGGCCACACTTTCCTCGCGCAATACCAGATCGGCGAAGAACAGGTGGTGGTTGACCACCACCACGTCGGACTCCAGCGCCTGCTTGCGCGCCTTCATCACAAAACATTTGTCGAAATGCTCACACTGCGAGCCGAGGCAGTTGTCGCGGGTCGAGGTCACCAGCGGCCAGACCGAGGCGTGCTCCGGGACTTCTGCACAGTCCGCACGGTCGCCGGTGGTCGAGATGCGCGCAAAGCTGTCGATGCGCGCGAGGTGCATCACGTCATCACGCGAAGGCAAGCGGCCGTCGAACCTGGCGCGCTCCAGATGATGGTGGCAGACGTAGTTCGCGCGCCCCTTCAGCAACGCCACCGTCACCGGCACCTTCAGTGCATTGCGCACCACCGGAATGTCGCGGTTGAACAGCTGATCCTGCAGCGTCTTGGTGCCGGTGGAAATGATCACCTTGCCGCCGGATAGCAGCGCCGGCACCAGATAGGCAAAGGTCTTGCCCGTGCCCGTGCCGGCTTCTGCAACTATAAACCGTTGATTTTGAATGACTTTTTGAATTTCCCCGGCCATCTCCAGTTGCCCGGTGCGGGCACGGAAACCGGGCACGACCTGCGCAAGCGCGCCGGTGGCTGAGAAGACGGAAGCAAGATCGGACACGCGCGGAGTTTAACAGGCCGTATATGCGCCTGATCGCCCAACCCGCTCCCTCACCCCACCCGCTGCAACACAAACTCGATCGCGCACTCCCCCACCGGCGTCATCGTCTGGTCCACACGTTTTGCAGGGTTGGCAGCCAGCTGATAGCGGTAAGTCGCATCCAGCAGCTCGATCTTCAGCACCCGCGCCTCGGGCTCGACGCCCTTCAGCAACTCCAGCAGGTTGATGCTCACCGGCGACCAGGACTTGCGTTTGTGCAGGGTGAAGGTGTGTTTGTGGTCGCTGTTGAAGGTCGAGGGAAACTTGCCCTGCTCGTAGAGGTCTTCGTCGGGCACCACACAGATCAGATGACCGCCCGGCTTCAGGATGCGCAGCCAGTGGTTGAGCCCTTCGCGCGGATCGCGCAGGTGTTCGAGGCAGTGCGAGGAATGCACAAAATTGAAACTGCGGTCGGCGACACCCGTCATCAATTGCGCATCGCCGTCCTTCAGGTCCCAGGCGCGGCAGGATTTCATCAGCGGAAAAAACTCGTGGTACTGCGCCAGCGGATCGGGACCGGAGCCGATATCGATGCCGTCACCAACAAAGTAACGCGTGGCGAAGCGCGTGTCGTGCAGGCGGCGCGGAATGGTCTTGCTGGTTTCGTGCATCGTCGTTCTTTCTACATCCGCAATTCGATCAGGTAAGGGCCGTTGACGGCGAGCCCGCGGCGGAATTGCACCGCCAGCTCATCCAGTGTCGCCGCCCGCCCCGCCTCCACGCCGTAACCCCTAGCCAGCGCAAGCCAGTCCATATCGGGGCGATCCAGCGTCAGCATCGACAGTGCATTGACGCCGGGCGCGGCCGCACCGACATTGCCCAATTCACCGAGCAGGATCTTGTAGGCGCGGTTGGCGAACACCACCATCGTCACGTCGAGATTCTCGCGCGCCATGGTCCATAAGGCCTGCAGCGTGTATTGCGCGCTGCCGTCACCCTCGAAAGCCACAACCTTGCGCCCCGGCGCGGCAACCGCGGCACCGGTGGCAGCGGCCGGTCCCCAGCCGATGGAGCCACCCATGATGTTGAGCCAGTCGTGTGGCCGTGCGCCCATCATCGCGCCGGTGAAGGCGCGGCCGCTGGTCACCGCCTCGTCGATCACCACCGCATCTTCGGGCAGCAGCGCATTGAACAACGCGCCGAGGCCTTCGAGCGTCACCGCGCCGGTGGGTAATGCCGCTTCATGGCTGGCTGCGTTGACCCGGGGCTGCGTCCTGCGCGCATCCAGTGCATCGGCCAGCGCTTCCAGTGCCTGCTGCAGGTCGGCTTCGGCACCTGCCATCGCCGTGACCTTGCAGCCCTCGGGCACCAGTACGCTGGGCTTGCCGGGATAGGCAAAAAAGGACACCGGTGTTTTCGCGCCGACCAGCACCAGCTCACCCACGTCCTTCAGCATCGCCAGCGCGGCATCCACCGCGAAGGGCAACTGCCGAACCTGCGCGCGCCCTGCACCTCGCTGCATGCGTGCATTGTTGAATTCACAGAACAGCGCACAGCCGGTTCTCGCGGCAATGCGGCCCGCCGCTTCGAGCGCCTTGCCGCGCAGCGCGGCACCACCGAGCAGAATGGCTGCCGGCTTGCCGGAACGCAGCACCTTCGCCGCAGCGTCGATTGCCATGTCATCCACTTTGGTCCGCGGCAACGGAGCGGACACCGTTGCCGGGCCATCGGCCTCGCCCCAGGCGGTGTCTGCGGGCAGGATCAATGTGGCGATCTGCCCCGGCGCGGTGCGTGCGGCAGCGATGGCTTTTGCGCCATCGGTGGCCACTGCCTGCGCCGAGCGCGAGGTCAGCACCCAGTCCGACATCGGCCGCGCCACGCCTTCAATGTCGGCGGTCAGCGGCGCGTCGTGCTTGATGTGGTAACTCGCATGCTCGCCGACGATATTGACGATGCCCGAGCGCGCCTTCTTCGCGTTGTGCAGGTTGGCAAGCCCGTTGCCGAGCCCCGGCCCCAGATGCAGCAGCGTCGCTGCCGGCTTGCCGGCCATGCGGTAATAACCATCCGCTGCGCCGGTGACCACGCCCTCGAACAGGCCGAGGATGCAGCGCACACCCTCGACACGATCAAGCGCAGAGACAAAATGCATTTCGGAAGTGCCGGGATTGGCGAAGCAGACATTGACTTCACCATTGACCAGCGTGCGCACGAGGCTTTCGGCACCGTTCATTTTTATCATTTAAAACAATGGGTTATGAATGATCTGCGACGCAGTCTCAAAAAACGGGAATCCGCTGAAGCGCAGGCAGTGTAACGAGGCCTCACACCCCAGGACAATGCACATGAACAGAAATGTGCACTACATGCCGCTCCACGTTCCGGACGCCTTGACGCCCCTGCATGTTCAGCATTGAATCGCGCTACTTCAACACGGAGAACATGATGCTGATCGTCGATTCACAAGTACACATCTGGGGCGCCAACACACCCGAGCGGCCGTGGCCGGCGCGCGCACATGCGCAGCGCGAAATCCCGCTCGGACACGAGCAACTGCTCAAGGACATGGACGAAGCTGGCGTTGACCGCGTGGTGATCGTGCCGCCATCCTGGGAAGGCGACCGAAACGATCTCGCGATCGAGGCCGTCAAAAAACACCCGGACCGTTTTGCGATCATGGGCCGCTTCAATCCGGAAGCACCGGATGCGAAAACCGTGATCAAGACCTGGCTGCAGCAGCCGGGCATGTTCGGCATGCGCTTCACTTTCCACATCCCCGTACTGCAGCAGCCGCTGGTCGAAGGCAAGTTCGACTGGGTCTGGGCCGAGGCCGAAAAACTCGGCATCCAGCTGATGGTGCTGGTACCACAGGATTTTGTGCATGCCATCGACAAGGTGGCCGAGCGTTACCCCGGTCTGAAAATCGTGATGGACCACATGGCGCTGTCGAGCGGCAAGCCCGAGGACGAAACCTTCCGCAATTTCGACAAGCTGCTGCCGATCGCCAAACGCCCCAATGTCGCGGTCAAGGCCAGCGCCCTGCCCAGCTACATCAACGAACCCTTCCCCTTCAGCCGCGCGCAGACCTGGGCCAAACGTGCATTCGACGCCTTCGGCCCGAAACGCCTGTTCTGGGGCAGCGACTGGTCGCGATCGCCGGTGCCGTACCGTCAGCATGTCGAGATGTGGCAGCAGGCCGACTGGCTCGGCGCCAGCGACAAGGAATGGGTGCTCGGCCGCGGCATCTGCGAGTGGCTGGGCTGGAAGATGCCCTGAGTTCCGGCTCGGCCGGCCCGCCCTGAACCATGTTCCGCTTCCTGTGCTTTGTCGGCATCTGTTTCGCGGTCTACTGGTTCGGGCTGCGTGAAGGCTGCGGTACCCGTGGCGCGCTGGCCTGCCCGCCTGCGGCCCTGGAGGAAGGTGTCGGCACCACGCTCGACGCCACTGAAGTCTGCCGCGACTCGGGTTATCTCTGCGCCCAGGGCCGCAACTT
>JAIENU010000026.1 GCA_019751125.1 Burkholderiales bacterium
ATTCGTCAGATCGGCGCGCGATTGCGCCCGAAGGGGACGGTGCAGGTTTCCCCGTCGTCGTGACCGCCCGGTGTTGCGCGGTGGCGGGTCAGGCTTGGGATTATCGCACTATTTTTCCCGCCGGACAGCGCTCCCAGCGGTCCGGAAAGCGGGATGCGGGGGAATAAAAAAGCCCGCGCAAGGCGCGGGCTTAGTTCAGCAGGGCCGTGTCCGGGAACCCCGGCCACGGCAAGAGATCACAGCTTCAGGCTGCTTGGATGTTAGAGGCTTGTTTACCCTTCGGACCCTGGGTGACTTCGAAAGACACCTTTTGACCTTCCTTCAGCGTCTTGAAGCCGTTCATCTGGATGGCCGAAAAATGGGCGAAAAGATCTTCGCTGCCATCATCCGGCGTGATGAAACCGTAGCCTTTGGAGTCATTGAACCATTTCACAGTGCCAGTTGCCATATGCCTGCCTTGATAGAAAAGCGGATGGGCTCCGCGATTTGTTCGAGTTCCAAGGATCGCACCGGCCAAAATCTGGGACTGCCCTGGTCTTGCGATGAAGCCTGAACCCCAACACCCGACTGCTTTCTAGGGTATTTGTCCCGGAAAGTCAAGTTCCGGTGCCGGTGCACCGGGATGGATACGCAGGGCCCGTTTTTGGTGCTATTTCCACACTTGAAAAATTCCTGATTCCAGACACAATGGCTGCGCAGACTTACTGAATGGACACGGAAATTTCCCGACCCCCGCAGGCATGGCGAACAGGCAGCGTGAAGACACCGTCCTTGAGGCGAAGCGCAGCAAGACCAAGCCGCCACCGATGTTCAAGGTGCTGCTGCTCAATGACGATTACACCCCGATGGACTTCGTCATCAGCGTCTTGCAGAGGTTTTTCGGCTTGAGCCGCGAACGCGCCACCCAGGTCATGCTCAAGGTGCACCGCGAGGGCATGGGGGTTTGCGGCGTTTTCCCCAGGGATGTTGCGGCCACCAAAGTCGAACAGGTAAAGTCGTACGCAAAGCAGCACCAGCACCCGCTGCAGTGCGTGATGGAAGAGAACTAGAGAATTAAACAGCCCAGGAACAGGACACCATGATTGCCCAGGAACTCGAAGTCAGCTTGCACATGGCGTTTATGGAGGCGCGGCAGAAGCGCCATGAATTCATCACGGTCGAGCACCTGCTGCTGGCGCTGCTCGACAACCCCTCGGCCTCCGAGGTGCTGCGCGCCTGCGCCGCCAACGTTGACGAGCTGCGCAAGCTGCTTGCCGACTTTGTCACTGAACACACCCCGATCCTCGCCGGCGAAGAAGTTGATACCCAGCCGACGCTTGGTTTCCAGCGCGTGATCCAGCGCGCGATCCTGCATGTGCAGTCCTCCGGCAAGAAGGAGGTCACCGGTGCCAATGTGCTGGTGGCGATCTTTGGCGAGAAGGATTCACACGCGGTCTATTTCCTGCACCAGAAGGGCGTGACCCGTCTTGATGTGGTCAATTTCATTTCCCACGGCATCAGCAAGGTGCCGCAGGCGCAGCAGCCAAAACCGCAGGAAGGCGAGGCCGCGGAAGCCGAGCAGGAGCAGCAGTCCGGTGGCGCGCTGGAGTCGTACACCCAGAACCTCAATGCCCAGGCCACGGCCGGCAAGATCGATCCGCTGATCGGCCGCGACCACGAGCTGGAGCGGGTGATCCAGATCCTCTGCCGCAGGCGCAAGAACAACCCGCTGCTGGTCGGCGAGGCCGGTGTCGGCAAAACGGCGATCGCCGAGGGCCTGGCACGGCGGGTGGTCGAGGGCGATGTGCCCGACATCCTGAAAAAAGCCGTCGTCTATGCGCTCGACATGGGTGCGCTGCTGGCCGGCACCAAGTACCGCGGTGATTTCGAGCAGCGCCTGAAGGCGGTGCTGAAGCAGCTCAACGAGAATCCGCACGCGATCCTGTTCATCGACGAGATCCACACTCTGATCGGCGCCGGTGCGGCCTCTGGCGGTACGCTGGACGCTTCCAACCTGCTCAAGCCCGCGTTGTCGAGCGGGCAGCTGAAGTGCATTGGCGCCACCACGTACAACGAATACCGCGGCGTGTTCGAGAAGGACCACGCACTGTCACGGCGCTTCCAGAAGGTTGACGTTAACGAGCCGACAGTGGCCGAGACGGTGGCGATCCTGAAGGGCCTGAAGTCGCGCTTCGAGGAGCACCACGGCGTCAAATACCAGCCGGGCGCGCTGACCGCCGCGGCCGAGCTGTCGGCGCGCTTCATCAACGACCGTCACCTGCCGGACAAGGCGATCGACGTCATTGACGAGGCGGGTGCCGCGCAGAAAATCCTGCCCAAGTCGAAGCAGAAACGTGTCATCGGCAAACACGAGATCGAGGAGATCATTGCCAAGATCACGCGCATTCCGGCGCAGACCGTGTCGGTCGACGACCGCAACGCGCTGAAAACCCTGGACCGCGACCTGAAGTCGGTGGTGTTCGGCCAGGACAAGGCGATCGATGCGCTGACTGCGGCGATCCGCATGGCCAGAAGTGGCCTCGGCAATCCGGTGAAGCCGATCGGCAGCTTCCTGTTCAGCGGCCCGACCGGCGTCGGCAAGACCGAGGTCGCCAAGCAGCTCGCCTATGTGATGGGCGTCGAGCTGTTGCGCTTCGACATGTCCGAATACATGGAACGCCATGCGGTGTCGCGGCTGATCGGCGCGCCTCCCGGCTACATCGGTTTTGACCAGGGCGGCCTGCTGACCGAGGCGGTCACCAAGAATCCGTACTCGGTGCTGCTGCTCGACGAGATCGAGAAGGCGCATCCGGATATCTTCAACATCCTGCTGCAGGTGATGGACCACGGCACGCTGACCGACAACAACGGGCGCAAGGCCGATTTCCGCAATGTGGTGATCATCATGACCACCAACGCGGGTGCTTCGGAGCTGACCAAGACCTCGATGGGTTTCACCGCCTCGAAGCAGTCCGGCGACGAAATGGGGGAAATCAAGCGCATGTTCACGCCGGAGTTCCGCAACCGGCTCGACGGCACCATTTCGTTCAAGGCACTCGACCGCGACATCATCCTGCGTGTGGTCGACAAGTTCCTGATCCAGCTTGAAGACCAGCTGCACGAGAAGAAAGTTGACATCAGCTTCACCCAGGCCCTGCGTGACCATCTTGCTGAGAAGGGCTTTGATCCGCAGATGGGGGCAAGGCCGATGTCGCGGCTGATCCAGGACACCATCCGCAGCGCACTGGCCGACGAACTCCTGTTCGGACGGCTTGCCAACGGCGGCAGGGTCACCATCGATATCGACGGCAACGGCAAGGTTCGTCTCGAATTCGCCGAGGAAGCGGTCAGCACCGTTTCCGTCTGAGCCCGGGTTCAGGATGACGCCGTCGCGGCTCCCGCGGCGGCGTCTTGACAGTGTCTGCCCGCGCGTGGACACTGCCTCTGCAATAACAATAAAAAACTGATTGCCGCGCCATCCGACAACGGAGCGACGGCTGGCTGTTTTCAGGCTGTTTCCCCGTTCCTCGTTTTCAGGAGATCAACCATGTCGAGAAGCTCGACTTTGCTGGCGTTGTTGTCCTTCAGCATGCTCAGCCCCCTGCCGGTGCTGGCTGCCGAAGCCGCGAACCCGACTTATGCGCGCAGTCTTGCCGCAACCTGTTTCACCTGCCACGGCACCGACGGCCGCAGCGTCGATGGCGTACCGCCCAGCCTTGCCGGACAAAACCGTGACTACCTGCTGCAGCAGATGCGCGAGTTCCGCAACGGCAAACGACCAGCAACGATCATGCACCAGCACGCGCTGGGTTACACCGATGAACAACTGGCGCTGATCGCCGGCTATTTTGCCGGCGTGGCGCCTGGCCCGGCTGCCCGTGCGCCGGCCGCCCGCTAGGAGAACCGCGATGACGACATTCAAGCGACGTGAATTCCTGAAATGGGCCGCGGCAGGCACCGGTGTCGCCGCGATGGGCGGCTGCGCGACGGCGGGTGGCGGCAGCGCCGGCCGTGTGGTGGTGATCGGCGGCGGTTATGGCGGCGCCACCGCGGCGAAATTCGTCAAGATGTGGGCGCCGGACATCGATGTTGCTCTGATCGATATGAACGACACCTTTGTTTCCTGTCCGATCAGCAATCTGGTGCTCGCGGGCAATGCGCAGATGAACCAGATCACCTTCAGCTACGACGGCCTGCGCAAGCGCGGCATTCGCGTCATGCGCGACGAGGCGATGGGCATCGACCCTGTGAAAAGGGTGGTTTCGCTGGCGAGCGGCGGTTCGGTTGCATACGACCGTCTTATTGTCTCCCCCGGCGTCGATTTCCTGTATGACCAGATCCCGGGCCTCAACAACCGCGAGGCGCAGATGCGCTTTTTCCATGCCTGGAAAGCCGGCCCGCAGACGGTGGCGCTGCGCAGGCAGCTTGAATCGATGCGCGACGGCGGCGTGTATGCCATCCAGATTCCGATGGCGCCGTACCGCTGCCCGCCGGGACCCTACGAGCGGGTGTGCCAGGTCGCCGACTACTTCAAGAAGGCAAAACCGAAATCGAAAATCCTGGTGCTTGATGCCAACCCGGATCTGGTTTCGAAAAAGGGCCTTTTCCTCGCCGCCTGGAACGGCATGTACAAGGGCATGATCGAATACCGTCCGAACAGCGAAATCGCCGATGTCGATACCAAGGGCATGACGATCAAGCTGCAGTTTGACGATGTGAAGGCTGACGTCATCAACGTGGTGCCGGCGCAGCGTGCTGCCGACGTTGCGGCGCGCAGCGGCCTGATCACCGCCAACAACCGCTGGTGCGGTGTGGACTGGACCACCTGCGAATCGCTGGCGGTGAAGGGGGTTCATGTGCTCGGTGACGCCACCCTGTCCGGCCCGGCGATGCCCAAGTCGGGCAGCATGGCCAACCAGCATGCCAAGGTCTGCGCAGCCGCAGTGATTGCGCTGATCAAGGGGCAGCCGGTGAACACCGACACCATGATGATGAACACCTGCTACAGCTTCGTCAGTGCTGACTCGGCAATGCATGTGGCTTCTGTGCACCGCTACGATCCGGCACAGAAGACGATTGCGCCGGTCAAGGGCAGCGGTGGCGTGTCCACAGCGGCAAGCCAGGCCGAAGGGCTGTATGCCTGGGGCTGGGCGAAAAACATCTGGGCCGAAGCACTGACCTGACGGTTTTTCCGATGAGTGCAGCAAGGGGCGCTGCGGCGCCCCTTGTTTTTTATCCCCGCTGTGTTCTCAACGCTTCCTGTGCGGCGGCACCTGCCACCAGGTCAGCGCCACCATCACCGCAAAGACCAGATAGGCTGCGGTGAACACCCACAGCGGCAGATCATAAAAGAGCAGGGCGTGGATCCAGCGCGCGATAAAGCTGCGTTCACTGGCTGCTCCACGCAGTGCATCTTCAAGCAGGGTCAGCGGACACCAGATTCCGGCCAGCGCCTCGGCACTGACGACAAGGATGGCAAAGAGGTGCAGTGCGCGAAAGCCGAAGTGGCGCACCCAGCGCCAGCCGCGGGCGGCACCCAGCCAGATCAGCGGCAGGCTGCCGGTGATGAACAGCGCGATGGCAAAGTGCAGAACGAGGACGAGGTCGGCGAGGAGCAGACGCAAGAGCCTGCCCTCTGCCGGGTCAGGCTGCGCCGGTGGCTACCGGGCGCCGGCGATCACTGACCCATTCGCTCCATGAGCCGGGATAGAGGCGTGAGCCGCTGAGCCCGGCCACTTCCATCGCCAGAAGGTTGTGGCAGGCGGTGACGCCCGAACCGCACTGGTGAATCACCGATTGCGCGGCTGTGCCGTTGATCAGCCCTTCAAATTCCTTGCGCAGCGCGGCCTGCGGCTTGAAGCAGCCGTCTTCGCCAAGGTTGGATTTGAAAAATCGGTTGGTGGCGCCCGGGATGTGTCCGGCCACCGGATCGAGGGTTTCGTTTTCACCGCGGAAACGGTCAGCAGCGCGGGCATCGATGATCTTTGATTGCGCGTCCTTCAGCTGTGCCAGCACCTGCGCGCTGTCCACCGACAGCTGGGGCTGCGGCTTGCCGGCGAACATCGCCGACGGAAACTGCGGCTGCTCGACGGTGTACGGCAGTTTGGCGCGGCTCCAGGCTGTCCAGCCGCCATCGAGCACGGCGACGTTCTGGTGGCCCAGCCAGCGCATCATCCACCACAGGCGCGCGGCGAACGGCCCGCCGCTGTCGTCATAGGCCACCACCTGTTTGCTGTTGTCGATGCCGAGCGCGCCGAGACGCAGGCAGAAGGTGGCGGGGTGGGGCAGCGGATGGCGGCCGTTGAGTCCGGTCTTCGGGCCCGAGAGATCGACGTCGAGGTGCAGGAAACGTGCGCCGGGAATATGGCCGCTGCGATAGGCGCGGTATCCCGCGCTGTAGTCGGTCAGGTCGTGTCGGCAGTCGCAGAACACCCAGGAAGGGTCGCGCAGGTGTTCGGCGGCATCGGTGGCGCTGATCAGTGTGGTGTAAGGCATTGCGGCGTCAGGAAAATTTGGAACTGTGTTTGCGGGAGCGGCAAAGGTAGCAAACGCCGAACGAAAATCAAGCGCCGGAAACAGTGCCGGCCGCTGGAAGCGGCCGGATCACCATCATGCTGCCTGAACCAAACAATTGTTTTTATTGATTATTTTTCGAGATGCGGGGCGACTTCGCGGCGCAGGAACTGGTGGAAGTGAACCATGCCGTCTTCATAGGGCGTCTGGTAGGGGCCGGCTTCGCTGCGGCCCTGTTTCCACAAGGCGCGCCGGCCTTCGGTCATGCGCGCGATGATTTCGGCGTCTTCAACCGCGGTTTCGCGGTACGCCGCCTGCTCGGCTTCGACAAACTCGCGCTCGAACAGCGCGATGTCTTCCGGGTAATAAAACTCGACCACGTTGCTGCAGGCCTCGGGGCCGCGCGGCACAACGGTGCTGACCACCAGCACATGCGGATACCACTCGACCGTGATGTTGGGGAAATAAGTCAGCCAGATCGCGCCGTGCGCGGGCTGTTTGCCCTCGCTGTAACGCAGCACTTGCTCGTGCCAGCGCTGGTATACCGGGCTGCCCGGACGTGCCAGACCGTTGGCGACACCGCAGGTCTGCACGCTGTACCAGTCGCCGAACTCCCAGCGCAGGTCGTTGACGTTGACAAAGCGGCCGAGGCCCGGATGGAAGGGCTCGACGTGGTAATCCTCAAGATAGACTTCGATGAAGGTTTTCCAGTTGCAGGCGTATTCCTCGATCTCGACGCGGTCGAGCATGTAACCGCTGAAGTCGAGGTTTTTCATCACGCCGAGTGCTGCAAGGTCGCGCGCAATGTCGCGGCGGCCGGCGAACAGCAGGCCGTTCCAGTTCTGCAGCGGCGTGCGCGCGAGGTCGAGGCAGGGTGTTTCCGGGAAATGCGGTGCACCGAGCAGCTTGCCGTCCAGGCCGTAGGTCCAGCGGTGCAGCGGGCAAATGATGTTCTGCGTATTGCCGCGATCCTTGAGGATGATCGCCTGACGGTGGCGGCAGATGTTCGAGAGCAGCTCGACGCCGTTGGCATTGCGCACCAGCGCCTGCGCGTTGTCGAGCCAGGCCAGCGCGTGATAGTCGCCGGTGTTCGGCACCATCAGTTCGTGTCCGACATAACCGGGGCCGCGGTCGAACAGCAACTGCAGCTCAAGCGCGTAGAGCTTCGGATCGAAGTACCAGTGAACCGGGAGTTGCGTTCCCGAGTGGCTGAGTGCGGAAACGCTGGAAAGGTCGGACATGCAGCAGGGTGTCTGGTGGCGGTTGGGCGGCCTGGTTTGATCTTGCGACAGCTTCAGAACTTCGCTTCAAGGGCCTGATTTTTAACGGGATTTAAGCCCGGACTGAACGCCAAAAAAGAGGCGCCATTTTTCCCCAAGCCCCCTCAAAAGGCAACAAGATTTTCCCGGCAGCGCTGTCGGCCACACTCGATGAATGTTTATAAGCCATTGTTTTTAAACATTAATTTATGGGCTGCCGGTTTGTTGTAAATGAGCCAGTGCTGCTCGTTCAGGCGGCAGCATCACCACCAAGCAAACCGCTCGCCTGCAGGCGCAGCCAGTCCTGCGGGCGGTCGATGTCCCACAGCGCTTCGAGTTCCAGCCAGGCGAGGCCGCAGTCGCTCAGTCGCGTACGTGTTTGCGCAAGCACCTGATCGCCGCCCCAGTCGATGCCGCTGAACAGCCGTGGCTCATTGCGTGCGAGTCCGATCAGCACATAACCGCCATCCTCGGCCGGCACCAGCACGGCGTCATTGCCATCCTGCAGTTGCTTCGCCGCTGCAAGCAGATGTGCCGCGGTCAATGCCGGACAGTCGCTGCCGATGCACAACACACGCTGTGCGTCCTTCAGCGCCAAAGCAAAGGCATGGGCAAGCCTTGCGCCGAGATCAGCACCTTGCTGGACGTGCAGGCTCGCGCCATGGCGCGCGGCTGCGGCGACCAGTTGCGGATGGCTTGTATCCGGCGTGCACCACAGTTGCAGCCTTGCCGGTGCTGCGGCGGCTGCGGTATCGAGGGCATGGTTGAGCAGGCGGCTTTGCGCCGCCGCAGCACCTTCGGCACCAAGCAGCGGTATCAGCCGCGTCTTGCTGCTGCCGGGCAGTGGTGCCCTGGCGAAGACCAGCAGCGTGAAATCGCCGTGTTCAGCGGCGGGCATAACGCTGTGCCAGCACTGCGGGATCGGCGCCGCGCCAGTAGGCATAACGCAGGCGCCACATCAGCACGATGGTGCGCCACACGCCGCGTTGTTCCCAGCGCCGGCCGGAGGTGATGACGCGGTGGTTGAGGCAAAGCGGCGCGCCATAGCGTTTGAGCTGGGTGCACAGCGCGATGTCTTCCATCAGCGGCATGTCGGCATAACCACCGGCGGCCTCGAACAGCGAGCGCGTGACAAAGATTGCCTGGTCGCCGGTGGCGATGCCGGTGAGCCGTGATCGCCAGTTCATCATCGCCGCAATCACGGGCAGCATCGGGTGTCTGCCGCTGATCGATACATCGAATCGTCCCCAGCTGCGCCGGCTGCGCGACAGGCCGTCACGGATCAGGCAGTCTGCGCCCTCGGGCAGGCGGGTGTCGGCGTGCAGGAAACACAGGATTTCGTGCGTCGCAGCGGCGGCACCGGCGTTCATCTGCCGGGCGCGGCCGGCTTCGGTGTTGAGCACCTTGTCGGCGCGGGAGGTTGCCAGCGCCACCGTGTCATCGCTGCTGCCGCCATCAACAACAATGACCTCGCAGCCGCGCGTGCGCAGCGGCGCCAGCGCCTCAAGCGTGGCGGCGATGCCCTGGGCTTCGTTCAGTGCCGGAACGATGATGGACAGGGGCATGCAGTTTCATTTTTTGGCGTCATTCAGTGCCCAATCATAGTCGAGATGGCGCAGTGCCACCTTGCCTTCGCGCAGCATTTTCTGCTGTTCGGCACTGTCGGTGAGCAGGTTTGCGTAACGTCCGAACCATTGCTCGCGCGAGGTGATCGCCGCGGTCTTGCCGTCGAGGCCGCGGTAGCCACTGGTCCAGTCGACGCTGAACCATTTGAAGATTTCGGAAACCTCGAGTGCATTGTCCTGTGCGTTGTAACGGTTGCGGCTGCGGTCGGACAGGAAACGCCGCGTCTGTTCCTCGAGCTGGGCATCGAGACGTGTCGCGACATAGGCTTCCTCGCGCAGCATCGGGCAGCCGATCGAGGCGCAGTTCACCGCGAAATGCACGCGCGGCTCGTCATAGGCACCCGGTTTGCGCAGCGTGTCGTGTTCGATCATGTCGAGACTGAACTCGCGGCCGAGCAGGGTGAAAAATTTGTCCTTGAACGGGTTGCCGAAGACCTTGCCGAAATCCCATATCGATTGGATCTTGGGGTAACGGGTCAGGATTTTTTCGACGGTGTATGCGTTGTAAGCGTTGATCAGGAAGGCCATCTGCTGCGGTTTGTTCCAGGTGTTGAATTCGGCCTGGGGCACTTTCGACAGTGTGGCGAGGTAGGCCTTGAGTTCGGCGCGGTCCTGCATGAAGCCGGCGTAACGGACTTGTGAGGCTTTGCCGCTGTCGATCAGCGCGACGTGTTTTTTGAGTAACGCAGACCAGGCCTTGTGGTCGTGGTCGAGGCTTTGGGCGGTGGCGGTCAGCGAAAATAAAATCAAGAAGAAGGTCGAGAGTATTTTTTTCATGGCTGATGTTGTGCCTCAAGTTCGCCGGGGGTAGCCCGGCGGCCAGTCACTTTCTTTTGTGCGGCCAAAAGAAAGTGACCAAAGAAAAGGCCGCCCTGGCTCGCCGGCCCTGCGGGCTGCCCTGCGCTGCTCGCGGTTTCGGGCGGCTCCGCAACTCGCGAGATGATTCCTTGCTGCCTTGAACGGCGGGCGGGAAACGCTGGCGAGGCAGCGACCACCCGCGCTGCTCGCCCAGTGCTCGCCGACGGCTCCCGAAACCGCTGTGCTGCTCGGCGGCTTACAAGGGATTGCACTTCAAAACCACTGGCGAGTTTAGTTTCGTCGCCATGCGTGAAACTTTTCAACCCATGCCAGCAGGCCCTGTGGTGCATGGGCACGCTTCCAGTTGCCCGCCACATATTTGTTGGCTTCCGCCAGCGTCGGGTAGATGTGGATGGTGCCGAGGATCTTGTTCAGACCGATGCCGTGTTTCATCGCCATCACGAATTCGGTGATCAGGTCGCCGGCGTGTTCGCCGGCAATGGTGGCGCCGAGGATTTTGTCGCTGCCAGGGGCGGTCAGCACCTTGACCAGGCCGTGGGCATTGCCGTCGGCGATGGCGCGGTCGAGGTCGTCGATGCCGTAGGTGGTGACTTCGTGCGGGATGTTCTTTTCCTTCGCCTCGCTTTCGTTGAGTCCGACGCGGGCGACTTCGGGGTCGGTGAAGGTGGCCCAGGGAATCACGGAAAAGTCGGCGCGGAATTTTTTGAATCCACCGAAGAGGCCGTTGACCGCTGCATACCAGGCCGTGTGCGCCGCGGTGTGGGTGAACTGGTAGGGGCCGGCAACATCACCACAGGCGAGGATGTTCGGATACTTGGTCTGCATGAATTCGTTGACTTCGACTGTGCGCGATTTCGTCACCGGAATGCCGAGTTCCTCCAGACCGTAACCCGTGGTGTTGGCAACGCGACCGACCGCGCAGAGCACGGCATCGAAGGCGATGCGTGCGGTGCCCCCGGCGTGTTCGCAGTAGAGCACCTTCTCGCCGTTCTCGATGGCAAAACGCTGCGCCTTGTGGCCGGTGAGCACGGTGATGCCTTCACTGCGGAATTTTTCCAGCACCATCGCCGAGATTTCCGGGTCTTCGCGCACCATGACCCGCGGCAGCATTTCGACCTGGGTCACCTGTGCGCCGAGACGGGCGAAACACTGGGTCAGCTCGCAGCCGATGGGGCCGCCACCCAATACCACCAGGCGTTTCGGCAGCGTGCGCAGGCCCCACACGGTGTCGGAAGTCAGCACGCCGACTTCATCAATGCCGGGGATCGGCGGCACAAAGGGACGCGCGCCGGCGGCGATGACGATGCCGCGGGTGCTGAGTGTCTGTGTCCCTGTCGCGGTCTTGATCTCGACGGTCCACGGCGAGGTGATCTTTGCCTCGCCCTGCAGGCATTCGACGCCAAGCTGGGTGTAGCGCGCGATCGAGTCATGCGGCTCGATATCACGGATCACCCGTTGCACGCGTTCCATCACTTCGGCGAAATCAAAATCGATGTTGATGTCCTTCAGGCCGTAGTGGCTGGCCCGTTTCATTGTCGCCACCAGTTTGGCTGACTTGATCAGCGCCTTGGACGGTACGCAGCCGGTGTTCAGGCAGTCGCCGCCCATCCTGTGTTTTTCGATGAGCGTGACCTTCGCCTTCACCGCGGCGGCGATGTACGAGGACACCAGCCCGGCGGAACCGGCGCCGATCACCACCAGGTTGCGGTCGAAGCGCGCGGGTTTTTGCCAGCCCGCATAGACCTTGCGGGCCTTCAGCGCATCGAGGATTTTTTTGGCCAGCAGCGGAAATATCCCGAGCAGCACAAAGGCGCCGACCAGCCCGGCGGAGATGCGGAATTCGCCGAGTTGGGTGCCGGCGTACACATACACCACGGTGCCGGCCAGCATGCCGATCTGGCTGACCCAGGCGTAGGTCCAGGTACGGATCGGCGTCAGGCCCATCAGCAGGTTCACCGCAAAAAACGGAAACACCGGCACCAGACGCAGCGCGAACAGGTAAAAGCCGCCCTCGCGGGCCACGCCATCATTCACTGCGCGCAGCCGCTCGCCGAATTTCTGCTGCACCCAGTCGCGCAGCAGGAAACGCGAGGCGAGGAAGGCCAGCGTCGCACCGAGCGTCGAGGCGAATGACACGATCACGGTGCCCCACAGCAGGCCGAAGATCGCACCGGCGACCAAGGTCATGATCGCCGCCCCCGGCAGCGACAGGCCGGTGACCGCGACATAGGCAGCGAAAAACAGCAGTACGGCGCGCAGGGGTCTGGCTGCGACTTCGGCTTCGATGGCCGCGCGCTGTGACTGGAAATATTCCAGCGAGAAATAACGCTGCAGATCGAAGGCAAAAAACGCGATCACCGCTGCAACGATGATGATAAGCAGTAAGCCTTTGTTTTTATTCATTATTTTGTTTGTCCGGATTGCAACTGCCGCAGCAACTGTGGATGGATGCGAATGCCCTGGCCCATGGCGCGGTTCAGGCCGTAACGCGGGCCGTTGCGGATACGCGCCGCATACGACAAGGCGGCGTCGCTGCCCTCCGGCCACTGCGCATCAAACTCCTGTTGCCAGACCTCGCGGTCGTAGTGCAGCGGCAGGGCGTCGATATGCACGCCGTCAATCACCGTGCCGTACAGCGCGGGCAGGGGCGACGGTGTGGTGGCAATGCGCGTGATCACGCCAAAACCGGTGCCGGCGAAATTGGGCATGCCGGCGGCGCCGTTGTTGAACAGCGCGCAGTCGCGGCCACCGGCGCTGAAACGCACAGCCACCGGCAGGCAGGTGTGGCTGCTGGCGATCACACGCACGCCGGCGGCTTCGCAGTGTGCGGCAAGGCGGCCGATACCTGCGGCATCACGCAGTGCCGATTCGTCATACGACCAACCGGCCAGCGATTCACAGTCGCCATGCACGATGGCCACCCGCAGGCCGCCGGTTTCGGCGGTGAGTGTTATTGGCAACGTTCCGAGCCGTGAGCGCAAGGCCGGCGCGGCGCGCGCGGTATCGCGCAGCCGCGCGAGGATGGCATTCGAGCGCGCCACCTCGGCCTCGTTGACCGATTCGGGGTAGCCGCAACCGCAGCCCGCTGCATTGTCATCACCGGCGAGTTCGGTTTCGACATTGCCGCGCAGCGCGTGGTGGCGCAGTACGGTGTTGTTGATGTCGCTGAACGCGGCGGCATCACTATTGAACCAGTTGAAGTCGCCGTTGAACACCAGCGTCGCCTGTTCCCCGGCGACCATGGTTTCAAGGGCGCGCAGCGCGGGACGGTTGCCGTAGAGCCCGCCGATCACATACAGCGTGTCGGCATGGATCTCCGGCGCGCGGTTGAGCGAGGACGTCGCGTAGCGGTAGTGCAGAGGGCAGCTGCGCCCCGGTTGGCTCGGCGTCGTCACTTCGCGCGCAGCCTTTGCAGGGCGACCGGCAGCAGGAAGCCGGCGACGCAGATCAGCAGGCCGTAGAGGTTCACACCCAGCAGCAGCGCGTATTTGCCGTCACCGATGGCCCAGCTTTGCGGAATCTGTCCAGCGGCGAGCAGCGTGCCGAGGACCACGCCCGGCCAGAACGCGAGGTGGAAACTCCACGGCGAATGTTTGACCAGTGGCGCGAGCAGGAACACCGGCGCGAGGCCCATCACCATGGTGCCGCTGATGGTGGTGGCTTTGAGGATGTCAGTGCCGGCGATCATCGGCAGGTTGCCGAGCAGCGCGAAGGCGCACATCGTCCACATGCCGATGAGCATCGCGCGCGGGCCCGGCTTGCGGCCGGCGAGCATCGGCAGTTCCTGGCCTATTGATTTCGCCACCGAGGAGAAGGTCGAGTCCAGGGTCGAGCCCGCGGCCATGATCATCACCACCGTCATCAGCAGGTAGGGCAGCACGCCGAAGGCCCCGGCCACCGCGCCCGGCATGTTGTCGCCGGAAGGCAGGCCCTCCAGCTTGGCGTGCACGCCGACCAGGCTGAAGGCGAAGATGCAGACAAAACCGAGCACGCCGGCGGTGATCATCGCGCGCAGCATGGTTTTTTCGCGGGTGATGAAGCCGCGGTCGGTGAGCACCGGATCGTGGAAGGGATAGGACAGCACCTGCAGCAGCGCGACCAGCACCAGATCGACGCCGGCATTGAGGCGGAAATCGCCGACCGTGAGCAGCGTGCCCAGGCCATGTTTCGGCAATACCAGGAACAGTACCACGCCGAGCACCACCACGAACAGCACCGCCTGGATGACGTCGGTGAAGATGGAACTGCGCAGGCCGCCCTTCAGGCTGTAGAACAGCGTCGCCGCGGTGAACAGCAGCGCCGAGCCGATGAAGGTCCACTCGCCGGCCTGGCCGTAGTAGGCGCCGACCACCGCGGTGTTGCTCCACACTTCGTTGTAGAGCCGGATCAGGATCGCCAGCGTGAAGGCGAGGGCGGCGAGCCGCCCGTAACGCTGGATCAGGAAAGGCACCAGCCCCGTTGCACCGTGGCGGGTGCGCAGCCAGTAGATGACCAGGCCGGCGACCGGAATCGACAGCCAGTAGGTGGCGTAGGCCAGCCCGCCGACCACACCCCAGGCGGCGCCGAGGTTGGCGGCATTGGTCACCGACTTGGCGAAAATCCAGCTGATGAAAATGCTGCACATCAGCGCCCATTCAGTGGCGGGCCGACCGGCGTCGTCGCTGCCGGTAAAAAAACTCGCCTCGCTGCGCGCGTTGGGCGAGATCGCGTACATCACGCCGCCGTAGAGCAGCAGGAAACCCCAGAAATAAATGGCGAAGGCGGGTTCGATCACTGTCCACCCTCCAGTGCGCCGCCGCAGCTCGAACCCTGACCGGCGGTGCAGCCGTAGCAATGGTCGCGCACGACGATGGCATTGCCGTCGAGGTCGGCGCCGAGCAGTTCACGCAGATGGGTGCGCGGCTTGTTTTTCCAGGCCAGCGGCAGGCCGAGCATCTGGTTGAAGTCGCAGTCGTAGACGTAACCCTGCCAGTCCACCGACAGCAGCGAGCGGCACATCACGGTGTCGAGGTTTTCCGCGCGATAGGCGTTTTTCAGCAACTGCATATAGGGATCAAACTGGCCCTTGCTCACCAGGGTGCTGCCGAAGCGCTGGATCGGCATGTTGGTCAGCGCATAGAGCTGGTTGAACTTGATGCCGTACTCCTTGCGCAGATGCTGTTTGTAATCCTGCTCCAGCCCGGCCTGCGGTGGCGGCAGCGCGGGCCCCTGCGGGTTGTAGACCAGGTTCAGCGCCAGCCCCGAATCCGGCCGGCCGTAACCGAGTGCATTGAGCCGCTGCAGCGCGCGGATGCTGGTGCCGAACACCCCCTTGCCGCGCTGGCGATCGACGTTGTCCTCGAGATAGCAGGGCAGCGAGGCGGTGATTGCAACCTGCTGCGCGGCGAGGAATTGCGCGAGGTCTTCCTGGCCGGGCTCGAACAGGATGGTCAGGTTGCAGCGGTCGATGACCTGCACGCCGAGCTGGCGCGCGGATTCGACCAGCAGGCGGAAATGCGGATTGAGTTCAGGCGCGCCGCCGGTGAGGTCGAGCGTGCGGATGTTCGCCGCCTTGAGAAAGGCGACCACTTCAAAAATGGTGTCGCGCGCCATCAGCTCGGTGCGCGTCGGGCCGGCGTTGACGTGGCAGTGCAGGCAGCTTTGATTGCACAGATAGCCAAGGTTGACCTGCAGGGTGTCCGGCGGCCGGCGGCGAATGGCCGGGAAATCACTGTGTTCAAGCAGGGGCAGCGTGGCGTGCATTAAAAGCTCCAGGAACCAAAATCGGATTTAATCCCTGCTTGAGTCGCTGTTGCAACGTAAAACTTACAGGGAGGGCGCTGACAAGTAGACGCATGGCTGAGCAAATGAGACCGCTTATTGAAGGATAACCTTACAGACTCGGTTACATTGCATTTTGGAATGATCATTCTATAATCGTTTAAAGCAAAGTCCAATGACCCCTTATGGGCTGCCGTGACAAGCGCGCCGCAGGTCTCGGTGATCATCCAAAACATCCAGCAAAGGAAGCATGACATGTCCCGAATCTCCCCGGCACCCAAGGAGCGCCTTGCCGAGCTCGCTGCGGATTTTGAAAAATCCCGCAAAACCCGCGGATACGTACCCAACAGCTGGCTGACTCTGGCGCGCAAGCCCCGGATTTTCCGTCTGGTGCGTGAGTTGCGCGATGCGGTGATGGTCGATGCCGGGGAAATTCCACCCGCATTACGCTTCATGATTGCAGAGGTGGTCAGCAACGCTGCTGGGTGCCGTTACTGCACGGCGCATAACGCCGAGAGCGCGGTGGAGCGGGGCAAGGTGGCTGACGAGAAACTGCACGCCCTGTGGCAGTTTCAGGCCAGTCCGCTGTTTACGCCCGCTGAACGCGCAGCCCTGAATCTGGCGCTGGCTGCCGGCGGCACGCCGCCCTCGGCGACGGATGCACATTTTGACGAGCTTAAAAAGCACTACTCGGAAGATGCCATCATCGAGATTGTTTCGGTGATATCGATGTTTGGCTGGATGAATCGCTGGAACGACACGCTGGCCACTCAGCTTGAAGAGCATCCCCTTGAATTCGCGCGCGAGCACCTAACAGCTTCCGGCTGGACCCCTGGTGTGCACGCAAAATAAAGGAGGGAAACATATGAAGAACCGAATGCCGGCTGTTGTTGGTTTTTTCCTGGTGATGGTATCGACCACGCTCTTTGCCGCTGATGGTCTGGTCGTGCTCAAAAGTGCCCATGGTGTCAAAACCACCATGGACCGGCTGGAGGCGGCCGCAAAAGACCGGGGGCTCAACATTTTTTTGCGGCTGGATCATGCTGCGGGTGCGCAAAAAATCGGTAAAACCCTGCGCCCCACTGAGTTGCTGGTTTTTGGCAATCCCCAGGGTGGAACGCCGTTGATGGAGTGCGCGCAAACCGCGGGGATTGATCTGCCTCTGAAGGCCTTGGTGTGGCAGGACGCCCCGGGACAAGTCTGGCTGGGTTACAACGCGCCCCAATTTCTGGCCACACGACACCAGACCAGGGATTGCGAGCAGGTGGTTCTGGGCTTGAGCAAAGCGCTGGCTGTGCTCGCCCAGGAGGCCAGCCAATAGTGGCGACCGGTCCAGTCGCTTCACCGTGTCCTTGCCTGCCTTGTAAGTAATCCAGGCTTTTGCCGGTCTTTAGGATGGAGCCTGCACCCTGCCGGCTTTTGACCGGGATGAACCTTGAAGGAAGTCGATCCAAATTTTGAAAGCGTGGCCAGGGCGCATGCCGGTGACTTGTTCCGGTTCGCGTTCTGGCTCACCCGCGATCGTCAGCAGGCCGAGGACGTGGTGCAGGAGGCTTTGTTGCGCGGTTGGCGCAGTTACCGGGGCCTGCGTGAACCAGGCGCCGCCAAGGCCTGGCTGTTCTCGATCGTACGCAACGAGTTTTACCGCACCATTTCGGCGAACGCCCGGCATGCCGGCCATGTGGATGTGGCCGACCTTGAAATCGCGGATGAAAGACCCCCCGCGTTCGGGCTTGAAATACGTGATGCGCTCAAGACATTACCCCAGACCTATGCCGAACCTCTTGCCTTGCAGGTGCTGGGCGGTTTCAGTTGCGCGGAAATCGCGGAGATGCTCGAAACCACGGAGGGCGCAGTGATGACACGTCTGACGCGGGCGCGCCAGACCTTGAAACGTCTGGTCTCGGCTCCCGGGGCCAGGTGGTCAGGTGGAGGGTTGCCGTGATGACATGCCTTGATTTCAGACGTTTGTTGCTGACGGGTGAACCCGAAAGCGCGCTGATGCGCGCCCATCGCCAGCAATGCCCGGCTTGCGAAGCCCATGCCGTCGAACATGCCTTGTTTGAGCGCGAGCTGGGTCTGGGCTTGAGCGTGCCCGTTCCGCTGGGATTCGAAGAGCGTCTGCTTGACCGGTTGACTGTTCAAGGCGCTCCGGCACAAGCCCTGCCCAATCCAGGCCGGCGCAGGATGCTCGTCGTTGCGGCTACCACCGTGGTGACCGCAGGCCTGGGGGGCATGATGTGGTATCGCCGAGACGACCCACTGGCGATGGATTGCATCCAGTTTGTGATGAAGGAGGAGGCCAAGTCGATCATGATGGGGGCCATGCCGCGCGCCGAGGCTGTGAAGGCGCTCGCAGAGGTCGTGCCGCTGCAGCGTATCGAGCAGATTGGGCAGATCCTTCACATCGGCCCCTGTCCCTTCAATGGCATCACTGCCTATCATGTGGTGATGTCGGTGATGCAGGAAAAAATCACCTTGCTGGTGATGCCGGGTCTCATGGTCTCGGCGCGCAAGCGGGCCGGCCATGATGGCTTGCACGCCAGGGTGGTTCCCTTGCGCAATGGCAGTGTGGGCATGGTTGGCAGTAATGCCGGATTGCTGGATAACCTGGCCGGCGTGCTGCGTTCACAGAGCACCTGACAAAATGTCTCCGCAATGGCTGATTACGGTTCGGGCTCCTGCGATCCATCCATGAGACCCTCCTCAGATACAGCTATCACCTTGTTGATTCGCCCTCCAGGAGAGCAGAGGATGCACTGAACAGGCTGGTTTTTTTGTTGCCGGATCAACGAAATGGCATGGAGGTAATGAATGAAATCCTGCAAGCTGCACCCGGTCCCGGATTTGCTGCGCCGTTCAATGCTTGGGGCTGCGGGTGGTGCTGCGCTGCTGGGTATGTCAGACCAGGTGCGCGCAGCACAACTGGGCGAGGTGATGGGCGAGCTGTATGTCAACGGCTTCCGTGCGCCGCCGGGCACCGTGATCAAGCCGGGGGACCGGGTGTTGACCGGCCCTGATACCAGTCAGACCTTTGCTGTCGGCCAGGATGCCTTCAGGATGCGGCCGCTGACTTCGCTGCAGATCGAAGGCGGCGCCTTTGTTGCCGGCCTGCGTGTGCTGACGGGTGGTTTGCTCGGTGTATTCGGTCGCGGCGGCACCCGCACCATCCGTACCTCGACGGTGACCGCGGGCATCCGCGGCACCGGCGTTTATGTCGAGGCGAGCTCGATCATGAGCTACTTCTGCACCTGTTATGGCGAGGTCGACCTAGAGTGCGTGACCTACGGCTCGAAGCAGCGGGTGAAGACCGATAATCACAAGGCCAATTTCATCTACGGCAAGATCGACAGCGGCCGTTCCATAGTGAGCGCGCCGGTGGTCAACCACAGCAACGAAGAACTGATGGCGCTTGAAAAGATGGTGGGCCGCAGGTCGCCCTTGGGTTGAACACCGCCCGGCTCTGGTGATCGTTCGGGAGCGGGGTGCGTTTTGAGGGATTGTTTGGCGGCCGATGTAAGGTTCGGTCAAGTGAACAGGTCTATTTGATGCGCAGTCCTCATTCTGCGCGGATTTGATCAACCATCCATCCAAAAAGGAGTCTTTCATGAAGCGCAAAACAACCCTGGCGGCGCTCGCAGCCCTGTCGCTGGCCACCGCAGTGCCGGCGTATGCGGCCTGCGGTGCCAAATGTGCGGCCAAGTGTGGTGCCAAGGCAAGCGCGAGCAAATGCGCGGGCAAGTGCAAGGCCAAATGTGGCGCCAAGTGCGCCGCCAAAAAATAGCGACTGAGCAGGTGTTCTTCTCATTCACGCCCTCCAGTTACTGGAGGGCGCGAATGAATCTGTGGCCGATGCAGTGCGTCTATCGGCAGTTTTGCTGCAGCAGCTTCAAGATGTCACGCAAAATCATTGGATGTCATTGATGAGCCAAACAGCCGAAACCCGCCTTCGGCGCATGCGGCTGCATGCCCGACGTTTGAATGGCATGGCGGATCATTGGCGACCCGGCCAGCGAGCGCCCTGGTTTTCTGCCGTGGTCGGGCCTCGCCGCAATCTGCGGCTGTGGTCCCGCTTTCCGGCGGATGATGTGATTGACAAGGTCACAGGCGCCCAGTTTTTTGTTCACCGTCACGACATTCAAAGCCATGGCTACGCCCACTTTCACTGCTTTGTTCGCCAGCCCGGCGGGCGCCATGGCTTGCAACGCAAGGCGGTGACTACGCACATTGCTGCAATCGCGGTTGACCGTCAAGGCAAGCCAATAAAAATAATAGTTTTAAATCAATGGGTTACCGATGAATTCTGGCAGAATGCGCGCCACACCCTGGCTTTGCTGGAGAAATTCAGGTTCCAGACACGTACACCCCACGGGCGTGCCGGCAACTGGCTGGAGTCGGTGCTGCATGTGCATTGGCCTGAATTGCGGAAGCTGCTCAAAGTCCGGGACCAGCGCCTGCAGCGTTGCTTGTCGCTTCATCCGGATATCAATGTGTTGCAGGACCGTCGGCTGGAGATACTCGGCAGCGTCAACATCGACCTGCGCAAAAGACTCAGGTTGCTTGGCGCCGCCTGAGTCACCATGCGCGTAGCGATCATTTGCGGATTTTTGGCCAGTGCGCATCCCCGGATTTTATGAAACCGGGAATGTCTTTTTCCCAGCGCGCGGCAATGTCGCGGTCGAAGTTGAAATACAGCTTGTTGTTCACGACCTTGGCGAAAGCCGGGTCGCCGGGTGCGAGTTGGCCTTGCGCCACGGCCCAGGCGCAGTAGCCATCATACTGAGGCAGGAAGTTCTGCGGATTGGCGGCGAAGGTGTCCCGGTTGGCCGTGGACGAAAACTGGTAAGTCTGCCCGCGATATTGATGCGTGATGGTCTTGATGCCCTTGATGGGTTTCCCGGCACTGAAATAGGCCACAGGGTCGTGGCCACTCAGGGCGGTTGCGCCAACCAGCGGTGCCAGCAATGACAGCACCATCGCAGCCAATGCAATCAGCATGGATTTAAACATGACAACTCCTTGAAGGATTGAGGGTTTGTTGCGCACGACGACGGACCACCTTTCCGCACGTAACAGACCCGCTGGCGACGGCATAACTTACACGGAATCGCGGCGCTGATTGCGGTTCTGGATTCTGGACTGTATATTCCTTAACTGCGAATTTGACCCGCTTCCAGCCGTTCGGCCCATGGCGTCAAGGCCCACGGTTCTTTTCTGGCAGTGCACATATGGCACGTCCCCGAGAGTTTGATACCGATACCGCACTGGAAAGTGCGATGCAGGCGTTCTGGGCCAAAGGTTACAGAGCGACCTCTCTCGAGGACTTATGCCAGGCGACAGGCCTGAGTCGCTCCAGCCTCTATGCCGCTTTCGGCGGCAAACGCGCGCTGCTGCACCGTTCGCTGGCGCACTACGAGGAAAACGCGATAGCCCGCATCAACGCGGCGCTGGCAAAGCCATTGCCGGTACGCGAAGCCATTGCCCGATTCATCGATGAACAGATTGATCGCATCGTCGCGGGGCCGGGGCGCGCTGGTTGTTTCATCGGTAACTGCGCCGCTGAACTGGCCGGCGACCGCGCCACTGCCGCACGTGTACGGCAAAGTCTGGAGCGGATCGAGACATTGTTTCAGGCCGCATTGTTGCGCGGGCAGTCCCGCGGTGAAATTGCCGCCAACGCCGATGTGACATCACTCGCGCGTTTTCTGGTGTCGGGGATCCAGGGGCTGCGGCTGGTGGGCAAAGCCAATCCGGACCGGGCGGCACTGACGGATATTGCGGCAGTCATGCTGCGTTGCCTTGGGGAACGGGAAAAACCCGTCTGAACGCGTGCAACCAGGAGGAGGACGGTCATGACGGCGACAATAAACGCTGCAAGGCTGATGCTGGCGATGTTGTTGTGCGCAAGCCCGCTGCTGATGGCGCAGCAGGTGAATCCGTATCCGGAGAAACCGGTGCGCATCATCGTGCCCTGGGCTGCGGGCGGAAACATCGACGTGCTGACGCGCATTGCCGCGCAGCAACTAACCCGGGCGTGGGGGCATCAGGTCGTGGTCGACAACCGCGGCGGCGCCAACGGCATGATCGGTTCGGAATCCGTGGTGCGCGCCGCGCCCGACGGCTACACGCTGCTGGTGGATGGCCTGCAGACCCATGTCATTAACCCGCTGGTGTTCCGCAAGATGAACTACGATACCCAGCGCGATCTGGCCATGATCGCGCTGCTTGGTGCGGTTCAGCATATCCTGGTGTCCCATCCATCACTGCCGGTCAAGACCACGCGGGATATCATCGCTCTGGCCCGGGCCCGTCCGAAAGACATTGCCTATGCCACCTTCGGCACGGGCAGCATGCCGCACATGGCCGGGGAACTGTTCCAGCAAATGACCGGTACCGTTCTGCTCCATGTTCCCTATAAAGGTGGAGGACCGGCGCTGATCGGTCTGCTTTCGGGCGAGGCTGCGTTGTACTGGCCTGGAATTGCGATTGCGACGCCCCACATCAAGACCGGAAAACTGCGCGCCCTCGGTGTGGCCAGCAAGACCCGGGCGGAGGAGTTGCCGGAGCTGCCCACACTCGCCGAGCAACTCAATGCACCTGAGTATGATGTCACCAGCATATTTTCCTTCATGGCACCCGCGCGTACGCCGCAGCCCGTGATCGAAAGAATCAATGCCAGCGTGACCCAGGTGCTCGCCACACCCGACGTGCGCAAGACCTACGCTTCACTTGGCGCCGCGTCCCCTGATGCGCTGTCGCCGGACCAAACGATGGCCTTGCTGCGAGCCGAGGCTGCACGCTGGGGCAAGGTGGTTCATGTCGCCGGTATCAAGGGTAATTGATGTTTTTTGATTCAGGTATCCGACTGATTTTTCAACAAAGAGGTGTTTCATGAACAAGAATACAAAACCAGATCCCCGGCTCGCGCCGCTGCCCCAGGAAACCACGCCGGAGCTGGCGGCGGCATTTCAGACCTATGTGCGCGTCCTCGGCTTTGTGCCGAACAGCGTGCTGATCATGCAGCGCAAGCCGAAGCTGGTGCAGGCGCTGTCGCAGCTGGCCGCTGCGACCTGGGATCCGCAGAGCGAGGTGCCGGTGGCGTTCAAGCGCATGCTTGCCCACGTTTCGAGCCGCGCCCACGGCTGCCATTACTGAATGGCGCACACGGCCGGGGCGGCGCTCGGGCTGGGCATTGAAGACAAAAAACTGGAAGCTGTTTGGGAATTTCGCAGCAGTCCGCTGTTCACTGACGCCGAGCGCGCTGCGCTGGAGGTGGCCGTTGCCGGTGCGGCACAGCCGAACGCGGTGACGGATGAGATGTTCACTGAGTTAAAGAAATACTGGAGCGAAGGACAGATTGTCGAGATCGTCGCGGTGGTGGCGATGTTCGGTTTCATGAACCGCTGGAATGACACGATGGCGACGCCGCTGGAGGAGGAGCCGATTCATGTCGGCGAAAAGCATCTTGCACAGAGCGGCTGGAATGTGGGCAAACATCAGCGCTGAATGCGCCGTAAACGGGAGGGGTATGCCATGGCGAGGATGAGTGATTTTTCTGAAACTGAACAAAAGCATCATCTCGACAAGATCGCCGAACTCCCGGATTTTGGCGTAACGCCGGATGTTGCTGGGCCGCCGCTGGCGCAACGCCGCGTCGCGATCATCACCACGGCCGGCCTGCATTTGCGCAGCGACCGGCCTTTTGACAGCGGCGCCGCTGACTACCGGGTGATTCCTGGTGATGCGCCGGCGGGCGATCTGGTGATGAGCCACCTGTCGGTCAATTTCGATCGCACCGGATTCCAGGAAGATCTCAACGTCGTGTTCCCGCTTGAACGGTTGCGCGAGCTGGCTGCCGAGGGTGTTGTCGGCGCGGTCGCGGATGTTCATTACTCGTTCATGGGGGCAACCCAGATCCGCGCGCTGGAGGTCAAGGCGCGTGAGCTGGCCGGGCTGCTCAAAAAAGATCGCGTCGATGCGGTGCTGCTGAGTCCGGTCTGACCCAACTGCACGTGCGCCGTCGGCGCACTGGGTCATTACCTCGAACGTGAGGGCATTGCCACCTCGCAGATCAGCCTGATCCGCGAGCAGACCGCAGCAATCCGGCCGCCGCGTGCCCTGTGGGTGCCATTCATGCTCGGTCGTCCGTTTGGCGTGCCTGGCGATGCCGGATTCCAGCGCCGGGTGTTGCGCGCGCTGTTGTCCTTGTTTGAGCATGGGCGCGGTCCGCTGCTTGAGGATTTTCCGGAAGATGCGCCGGCTGGCGCGGCGGATGCCGAAGGTTTTGCCTGCCCGGTGAGTTTTGCGGCTAGTAACGCACTCGATCAGGGGCTTGCTGCAGCATTGCGTGAAGAGGTCCGGCAATTGGCATCGTGGCATGGTCTGGCGCTGCGCCGCCGGGGCCGCACCACGGTGGGGGTGTTCGGCCCTACGGTGGATGCGGCGGTGGCTCATATTGCCGCCTGCCTTGACTCCATTGATGCAGCAGTGCCGGGCATGAGCGCGGGTGCTGCTGTCAAACGCGCCAGCGACGACATCCGCGCCTATTACTTTGAGGCTGCTGGCGCGCAGCCAGGCAATTTGTCACCGGCAGCGATCGAGCGCTGGTTCTGGAGTGATACCGCTGCGGCGCGAGCGCTTTTTGCGATCCGTGACCTGTGCCTGTCCAGCAGTGATGCCTCACTGAAACCTTTGGGCAAGATGAGCCTGATTCCCCGGGCGTTTGCTGATAAACCGCCGCGTTAGCACCTCTTTTTGCTGCTACGCCGGATCGGGCGACATTGACCGCAAGCCCCTGATTGCGTTACATTTCTGCTCCTTTTTGCGGGGTTCACCGGCATGTCCAAAACAAGCAAAAACGCCGCCGAGCCCAGCTTCGAATCCGCGCTGGCCGAGCTCGAGAAAATCGTTGAGGCGATGGAAGAGGGGCAGATGCCGCTTGAGCAGTCGCTTACCGCCTACAAACGTGGTGCCGAGCTGCTGAAGTTCTGCCAGTCGCAGCTGCAGGATGCCCAGCAGCAGGTAAAGATCCTAGAAAACGGCGTGCTCAAGAATTTCGGCGCGACCGGGCAGTAAGTTTTCTCCTTCCTGACTTTCCAACCGTGACCGCTGCCGATTTCCAGTCCTGGGCTGCCGCCGGGCAGGCCCGCATCGAAGCCTTTCTGCAGAAAGTGCTGCCTGCGCCGGAGATTGCGCCGCAGCGCCTGCACGCGGCGATGCGTTATGCCGCGCTCGGCGCCGGCAAGCGTGTGCGTCCGCTGCTGGCCTATGCTGCGGGTGAAGTGTCGCAGGCTGATCCCGAACGCGTCACGGTCGCCGGCGCTGCAGTTGAGCTGATCCACGCCTACTCGCTGGTGCATGACGACTTGCCGTGCATGGACGACGACGTGCTGCGCAGGGGCAAGCCGACCTGCCATGTCGAATTTGATGAAGCCACCGCGCTGCTGGTCGGCGACGCGCTGCAAAGCCTGGCCTTCCAGCTGGTGGGTGAATACCGCCTTGCTGACGACGCCGCGACCCAGCTCGGCATGGTGAAGCTGCTCGCCACAGCCTCCGGTTCACGCGGCATGGCTGGCGGCCAGGCCATCGATCTCGCCGCAGTCGGCAGCACACTGACGGTGACCGAACTCGAATTCATGCACATCCACAAGACCGGTGCGCTGATCCGGGCCGCGGCCGTGCTGGGCGCGCGTTGCGGCAGCGGGCTCACCGAGGCGGAGTTCGCACGTGTTGATGCCTACGCCAAGGCGGTGGGTCTGGCTTTCCAGGTGGTGGATGACGTGCTCGACGCCGATGCGTCTTCGGCGACGCTGGGCAAGACCGCGGGCAAGGATGCCGCGCAGGGCAAGCCGACCTATGTCAGCGCGATGGGCGTAGCCCAGGCCAGGGCTCTGGCCGCACAGCTGCGCGAGGAAGCCCTTGCCGCCATTGTGCCTTTTGGCGCGCGCGGCGCGCGGCTGGCGCAGCTCGCTGATTTCATCGTGCTGCGCAAGTTCTGAGAGAATAAGGCCCAATGGGCGGGAACGATGAGTGACAACCTGAGCGGCACAATGACCCTTGAGGGTGCTGGCGAACCGGAGCGGCCGATGTATGAACTGCTGAAATCGATCAACTCGCCGGCGGATTTGCGCCTGCTTGAGCGCAGCCAGCTTCCGCGGCTGTCGGAGGAACTGCGTCAATACCTGGTCGAGTCGGTGAGCCAGACCGGCGGCCACCTGTCGTCCAACCTCGGCACCGTCGAATTGACGATTGCATTGCATTACGTGTTCGACACCCCGCATGACCGCCTGGTGTGGGATGTCGGCCACCAGACCTACGGCCACAAGATACTCACCGGCCGCCGCGAGGGCATGAAGGGCCTGCGCATGTGGCAGGGTATTTCGGGTTTTCCGCGCCGCGATGAGTCGGAATACGACACCTTCGGCACCGCACACTCGAGCACCTCGATCAGTGCCGCGCTGGGCATGGCGGTCGCGGCCAAGCTCAAGGGCGAGCCGCGGCGCGCGGTGGCCATCATCGGCGACGGTGCGATGAGCGCGGGCATGGCCTTCGAGGCGATGAACAACGCCGGCGACATGGACGTCGACCTGCTGGTGATCCTCAACGACAACGACATGTCGATCTCGCCGCCGGTGGGCGCGCTCAACAAATATCTGGCCAAGCTGATGTCGGGCCGCTTTTATGCCGCGGCCAAGGATCTCGGCACCAAGATGCTGGGCGACCTGGCGCGCAGGGCGGAAGAACACGTCAAGGGCATGGTCACGCCGGGCACGATGTTCGAGGAGTTCGGCTTCAACTATATCGGGCCCATCGACGGCCACGACCTTGATGCGCTGCTGCCGACGCTGAACAACATCAAGCGCCTCAAGGGACCGCAGTTCCTGCATGTGGTGACGCGCAAGGGCCAGGGCTACAAACTCGCCGAGAACGATCCGATCCTTTATCACGGTGTCTCGAAGTTCGACCACAAGTCGGGCATTGCGGGCGGAAAATCCGGCGGCAAACCAAGCTATACCCAGGTTTTCGGCGAATGGCTGTGCGACATGGCCGAGCGCGACCCGCGGCTGGTCGCGATCACGCCGGCAATGCGCGAGGGCTCTGGCATGGTCAAATTCGCCGAGCAATATCCGAAACGCTACTTTGACGTCGGCATCGCCGAGCAGCACGCGGTGACTTTTGCCGCGGGCATCGCCTGCGAGGGTTACAAGCCGGTGGTGGCGATCTACTCGACCTTCCTGCAGCGCGGCTACGACCAACTGATCCACGACGTGCAGATCCAGAACCTGCCGGTGGTGTTTGCCTTGGATCGCGGCGGTCTGGTCGGCGCCGATGGCGCCACGCACAACGGCAGCTTCGATCTGAGTTACCTGCGCTGCCTGCCCAACATGACGGTGATGACGCCGTCGGATGAAAACGAATGCCGGCAGATGCTGTTTACCGCCTTCCTGATGAATTCGCCGGTGGCTGTGCGTTACCCGCGCGGCACGGGCCCCGGCGTGCCGGTGCAGAAGGACATGGCTGCGCTGCCGGTGGGCAAGGGCGAGGTACGCCGGCGCGGCAATGGCCTGGTGTCCATCCTGGCCTTTGGTTCGATGCTGGCGCCGGCACTAGCGATCGCCGACGAATTCGACGCCACTGTTGCCAACATGCGCTACGTCAAGCCGCTGGACGATTCGCTGGTGCGCGATCTGGCGCTGACCCATTCGCTGCTGGTCACCATCGAAGAGAACGTGGTCATGGGTGGCGCGGGCAGTGCGGTGATGGAGTCGCTGGAGCGCCAGGGCTGCACTGTGCAGGTGCTGCAGCTGGGCCTGCCCGATACCTTCATCGAGCAGGGTGACCCCGCGGTGCAGCTCGCCAGCGTCGGGCTCGATGCCGAGGGCATCGCGCAATCGATACGCAAACGCCTTGCGGCCATGGCCGCCGGCAAAGTCACGCAGCGGAGCTGAGTCCGTGCGCAAGGATAATGTGATGGACGGTTACGCCCGCAGCGACCAGTACAACCCGAAGACCATCCGCAGCATCGCCAAAAAATACACCGGCATTCTCGAGGACATCGGTGAAGACCCCTCTCGTGAAGGCCTCGCCAAGACGCCGGAGCGCGTGGCCAAGGCGCTGCAGTTCCTGACCCACGGCTATGACCTCGACCCCGCGGAAATCCTCAAGTCGGCGATGTTCACCGAGGACTACCAGCAGATGGTCATCGTGCGCGATATCGAGGTGTATTCGTTGTGCGAGCACCACATGCTGCCCTTTTTCGGCAAGGCGCACGTCGCCTACATTCCGAAGGGGCGCATCGTCGGCCTGTCAAAAATTCCGCGCGTGGTTGATGCCTATGCGCGCCGCCTGCAGGTGCAGGAGCGCCTCACCGTGCAGATTCGCGATTGCATCCAGGACACGCTGCAGCCCGCAGGCGTGGCAGTGGTGATCGAAGCGCAGCACATGTGCATGATCATGCGCGGTATCCAGAAACAGCATTCGGTGGCCACATCCTCCGCCTTCACCGGCGAGTTCAATCACGACGTGACCCGTTCCGAGTTTCTGCGGCTGATTGCAGCCCGATAATGCGACACGATAAAAATATCAATAAAAACAACGGCTTACGATAATATGAGCGCCGACGCCCGGATCAGCGACTTCATCGTCGGCGAGGTGCTGCCTGCGGTGCGCCGTGGCGACATGGTGATCCTCGTCGACAGCGAAGACCGCGAGAACGAAGGCGATCTCTATGTCGCCGCCGAGCGCGCGACACCCGAAGCGATCAACTTCATGGCCTCCGAGGCACGTGGCCTGGTTTCGCTGGCGCTGACCGAAGACCGCCTGCGCACGCTGGGCCTGTCGCTGATCACCGACGACACCGGCAACCAGACCAAATTCGGCACCGCCTTCGCCACGCCGATCGATGCGCGGGAGGGCGTAGGCTCGGGCATGTCCGCAGCGGACCGCGCACGCACGATTGCCGTGGCCATCGCTGACAACGCCAAACCCACCGACCTGATCCGTCCCGGACGGCTGCAGACACTGCGTGCCGTCGATGGTGGCGTGTTGTCGCGGCGCGGCCACACCGAAGCCGCGGTGGACCTCGCGCGGCTGGCCGGCCTCAAACCCGCCGGTGTGATCTGCGAGATCATGAATCCCGACGGCAGCATGGCGCGCATGGCCGAACTCGAAGCCTTCGCCAAGAAGCACAACATCCTGATCCTGAAGATCAACGACCTCGCTGCACATCGCGAGCGCGAGCGCGACATCCGGCGCAAGGCCGAGACCGTGCTGCCGACCAGCAAGGCTGGCGAATTCAAGATGATCGTCTATGCCGACAACCTCGAAACCCAGTTGTTTGTGGCGCTGGTGAAGGGGGATGTCGATACCGGCGGTGACCAAGGCGAACCGGTGCTGGTGCGCCTGCATTCACAGTGCCTGACCGGCGACGTTTTCGGCTCCGAGCGCTGCGACTGTGGCGAACAGCTCGATACCGCGCTGACCAAGATCGAAGAAGCCGGCCGCGGCGTGCTGGTCTATATGTTCGATGAAGGCCGCGGCATCGGCCTGCTCAACAAGATCCGCGCTTACGCGCTGCAGGACCAGGGCCACGACACCGTCGAAGCCAACCACGCGCTGGGCTTCGCCGCCGACATGCGCGACTACAGTGCCGGCGCACACATCCTGTCAGACCTCGGTGCACGCAAGCTGCGCCTGATGACCAACAACCCCGACAAGGTCGCGGCGCTCGCCGACTACGGCCTGGAAGTGGTGGAGCGTGTTGCGGTGGAAGTGCCGCCGCGCAAGGCCAACGAGAACTATCTCGCCACCAAGCGCAGCAAGTTTGGACACCTGCTGTCTATGGTGGGTGGGGCGCCGGAGAAAAAGTAGGGTTGGTCGATTAGCGCCTGCTACATGCGGACGCCAAAAAGGAAATCGACTCCGGTACCTTTAGGGATTAAATGCTTCAGGCTTCATATGGCTCGGCCCAGAAGCGCAACATTTCTGGAAGAACTAACCCAGTAAGCATTTGGTAATTTGCGATCGCGCGTTAAAGCATTTCGTGTGCGTCCGCTCGCAGGTCGAACTCCAACTCGTCGTCGCCAGCATAGTGCTTTAACTCGTTACGAGTTTGAAGTATCAGCGTGGCAATCTCTTTCTCAAGCTCTGGTGTGACCTTTCCTGTCTGGCTTGCAATCTGGACTACAGCCTTCTTTATGTTGTCGAACGATGGCTCGAGCCCCAGCTTGCGCAAACGCTTGCCTAGAATTTCTTCCGCAGCCCCTGCCAGTGTGATGCAGCTTACGTAGTCCCGCTCTTCCCACAAACGCAACGCAGCGTGCAGCTGCGTTTCGGCAATTTTTTTTGCGGAGAGTTGGTAAGGGCGGCTCATGAAGCTTAGAAAGTTAAAGGTAACGGAGTCGATTTAAATCGCATAGTGCATCACTGACTGGCCTCGCGATATGCGGCCTGGACTGCTCTTACCATCGATGGATGTAAGGTGCCCAGCACAGGCGTTTGCCCATGCGGTGCCGCAGGAGGCACTGAAAACCATTCCGATGTGTAGGGCAAGTCGACCAGTTGCCGCAGGTTGAACTTGGTGCCGTAACTGAGCCCTGCCGCCGCATAAGCCGCCGGATTCCTGCTTTGCAGGATGGCAAACTCGCCGCGATAGAGTTGGGTGGTCTTCTGGCTCGTGCCGTAGGCGACGCGCACGGTGAACATCGGCGCGGCATCGTCGAATACCGCGACAATCAGTGCGGGTCGTGGCTTGGGGCGCGGGTGGATATTGTCGGGGAAGTGGCACCACACGATCTCGCCGGCGGTCGGCTCTCCCCAGGATTTCATTTTTTCGCGGGTTCGATATCAAACAGGCTGGAGCGTACCGAGCGTAACTTGCCTTGCGGTGCCATTTTTTTGATTTGCCGCATTTGTGCAGCACTGAGCGGGCCATCGTCGGGCTCGTATTGCGGCAATACCCGCAGGGCGAGTTCGTGCAGGGCGCGGTGGATGGCCTGGGTTTCGTCCACGCCCAGTTGTTCCGCAATGCGCTTCGCGGTATCACGCGTAACGCCACTCGGGCTGTCGGTGACGCGATAACGGAAGGCGATTTGCTCTGCGGTGTAACGGGTGGCCATGGCGCATGCTCCAACTAGATATCAATAAGATATCCAGTTTTTGAGGCGTCGTCAATGAAGGCCCGGGTGCTGATGCGACTGCCAGAGTCGACAATTCAATAAGTAATTGTTTTAATTGATATTTATTTCACTTCAAAACCGCTTTGTCAACGTCAGCGTCTGCCCATCCCGCCTCATCTCCGTGCGGTTCAGGAAACTCATCCCCAGCAGTGCAATCTTCAGCCCGTCGCCTTCCAGCACCACCGCTTCGACACTGTAGAGCGTGATGTCGCCGACCTTCACCGAGTCGAGATTGATCTTGTAGGCGGTGGCTTTGCCGTTGGCGGTTTCGGTATAGCCGCGCTGGCCGCTGAGGTAGTTGATGCCAAGGCGGCGTGCGTCGGCGGAGGGCAGGGCGATGGAGGTGGCCCCGGTGTCCACCAGGAATTGCACGGTGCCGCCGTTGATCTGGCCCAGTGCCATAAAATGCCCACGTGCATCCGGGCTGAGCACGACACGGCCGCTGGAAGATGCGCTGCTGTCACCGCCGCCACCGCCGAAGCGGCCGCTGCCACCGGGGACCAGTGTCTGGCGTTTGCCCTGGAATTCGATCACCGCACTGCTGCTGTCGGCGCTGATCAGGCGCACACCTTCGGGTGTGGCCTGGCCCACTGAAAGGGTGCGTGGCGCACCGTTGTTGATCACCAGCACGGCCTTGCCGGGGAACAGTGCTGCGACGCTGATGTCATTGGCATGGGCCATGCTTGCAATCAGCAGCAGCCCGGCCGTTGCGCAGGCTCTAAAATCCGTCCACCGATTCATCCAACGCATCGCTTTATCCCCCATGAAACCCGTCGCCATATTCCGCCACTCGCCGACTGAAGGTCCGGCTTATTTTGCCACGTACCTTGAGCGCCACCGGATTCCGTACCGGATCATCAAGCTCGATGCCGGCGAGGCGGTGCCGTCCGGGCTGGCCGAGTTTGCCGGGCTGTGTTTCATGGGCGGGCCGATGAGCGTGAATGACGACCTGCCCTGGGTGGCGCCGGTGTGCGCGCTGATTCGTGATGCGGTGGCGCAGGATGTGCCGGTGATCGGCCATTGCCTCGGTGGTCAGCTGATGGCGAAGGCGCTGGGTGTTCCGGTGACGCGCAACCCGGTCAAGGAAATCGGCTGGGGCGAGGTGCGCGTGCTCGACGAGCCGCTGGCGCGGCAATGGCTGGGTGATGGCCTGCAGCGCTTTTTGTCATTCCACTGGCATGGCGAGACTTTTGCGATCCCGCAGGGCGCGACGCGGCTGATGGAAAGCGCCTGGTGTGTGAATCAGGCTTATGTGCTGAACGACCGCCACATCGGCATGCAGTGCCATGTCGAGATGACGCCGGCGCTGATCCGCAGCTGGTGCCATGACTGGGCGGCGGAGGTCGAGGCGCTGGCCGGGCGTGTGCCTTCGGTACAGACACCGGCGGAGATGGAAGACGGCATCGAGGACAAGGTGCGCGCCCTCAATGCCGTGGCCGACCGGATTTATGACCGGTGGGTGCAGGGGCTGGTGCGCTGATTGGCGCCTGAGTTCAGACCAGCAGCGTCCACGCCGCGCCCACCAGTGCGCACACCCCGATCACCGGCATGATGCCCATCTTGTAGCGCCACAGTGCGACAAAGGCGGCGATGCCGATGACGGCCGAGGGCCAGTCGAAGTGATTGCCGAAGCCGTTGGGCCACAGCACGTGGTAGGCAAAAAACACCGCAAGGTTGAGGATTACGCCGACCACGGCGGCGGTGATGCCGGTCAGCGGCGCGGTGAAGTGCAGCTCGCCATGTGTGGTTTCGACCAGCGGGCCACCGAGCAGGATGAATATGAAACTCGGCAGGAAGGTGAAGAAGGTCACCACCGTGGCCGCCAACGCGGCCGCGGCCACCACGTGGTCGGCGCCGAGGAACTGCGTGGTCCAGCCGCCGACGAAGCCGACGAAGGCGACCACCATGATCAGCGGGCCGGGTGTGGTTTCGCCGAGCGCGAGGCCGTCGATCATCTGCAGCGGCGTCGTCCACAGATAGTGCTCAACGGCAGCCTGATAGACATAGGGCAGCACCGCATAGGCACCGCCGAAGGTGAGCAGCGCGGCCTTGGTGAAAAACCAGCCCATCTGCGCCAGCGTGCTTTCCCAGCCGAACACGGCAATGATAGCCGCCATGCCGGCGATCCACAGGCCGAGGCCCGCGGCCAGCACGCGGTAGAAGCGTCCCCAGGAAAAACGCGCGTGTTCCGGAGTTGGTGTGTCGTCGTCGATCACCGCCGGGCCGTAGTCCTTGTCCGCGGCGCCGTGGCCGCCACCCATGGCAAACAGTTGCGGGCGTATCCGGCCGCCGATCCAGCCTGCGATGCCGGCGCTGATGACAATCAGCGGGAAGGGCAGTTTCAGCGCGAACAGACCGATGAAGGCGGCGGCGGCAAAGCCCCACAACACGCCGTTTTTCAGGGCGCGTGAGCCGATGCGGATCGCTGCAAAGACCACGATCGCGGTCACCGCCGGCTTGATGCCGTAAAGCACGCCGGCGATGGCCGGCACCTGGCCCCAGGCCATGTAGATCCACGACAGCGCGATCAGGATGAACAGCGAAGGCAGCACGAACAGCCCGCCGGCGACGATGCCGCCCCAGGTGCGGTGCATCAGCCAGCCGATGTAGGTGGCGAGCTGCTGCGCCTCGGGGCCGGGCAGCACCATGCAGTAGTTCAGCGCGTGCAGGAAGCGGCGCTCGGAAATCCAGCGCCGTTTCTCGACCAGCTCCTGGTGCATGATCGAAATCTGCCCGGCGGGGCCGCCGAAGCTGATGAAGCCGAGCTTGAGCCAGAAGCCGAAGGCTTCGGCGAAGGAGACGGCTGCGGGTTGTGTGTTGTTCTGGTTTTGATCGCTCATTTTGATTTTCAGTCGGGTTTTCAGCGCAACGCATCGGGGTTCCAGGTGTGGTGTTCGTCCTGCCCCTCCCTGCACCACAGATAAAGCGCATCGTACATCACCATGCCCTGTTCAAGCTGGGCGTGGTCGTCGCCGATCAGCCGTGACAGGCCCAGCGACAGCGCGGCGAGGCCGGCGGACTGCGGCGCCAGCGTGAGCTCGCCGGTGTCTGCACCACGGACGATGTTGGCCAGCTGCAGCAGCGCGGGATCGCTGAGGCCGTAACGGCGGATGAAAGCATCAAAGCTGCAGAGCGGGCCGTCGTGGGTGAATTCAACGTCCGGCACGTCGTAGGGGATGGCCTGCAACTCGGCGGCGCGGGTTTTGACCTCTTTGGAAGGCACGTAGAGGAATTCGGCGCCGGGATCGATGAAGCGGCGGATCAGCCAGGGACAGGCGATGCGGTCGACCTTGGGCCGCTCGCGGGTGATCCAGCGTGTCGCGGCGTCCTTCGGTTTGGCCAGGGTCGCGATGCCAGCCATCTTCAGGCCTTCCTCGAGGCCGTCTTCAACGAAACGTGCCGCATAACCGCGGTCGCGCAGGGCCCGGGCGGCGTTCTGGCTGACTTCATGGCCGTGCACGCAATACACCGCGATCTGCGCGCTCTTCGGCAGGCTGTCGGCCCACTGTGCGATGGTTGCGGGATCGCGCCGCAGTGCACCGGCCGCCATGTCGGGGGCTGAGCGGAAGGCCGCTTCGCGGCGCACGTCGATCAGCAGCGGTGGTTGCGCGGAACCGCGCAGTTCAAGCAGCTGCCGGGCGGAAATCGATGCTTGGGAATCGGATGCAGCGGGAGATGTGCTCATAAAGCCTCCTTCGCGCAGGTGAATGCGCACGAAGGCAGCGCTTGGACGCGGGGCGTCTGAGCCGGGGAGCCTGCCGAAATCCCCGTGGAACGGAATTGATTATGTGACGCAACGGCTATGGCGTCAACGCGTTGTACTTCAGTGACTGCAATCGTCACCCCGGCAAAAGCCGGGGTCCGGCGATGAGTTATCGGGCGTGATCGCAGCACCGGGTTCCGGCTTTCCCCACAAGGGGACTTCCTTCGGGGCGCGACGGAACGACGAAGGGGTTCAGTCCCGGAAATTCTTGAACTGCAGCGGGAAATCGGTGATCGACTTGCGGATCAGCGCGATAGCGTCCTGCAGCAGGTCCTTTTTGGCGCCGGATACACGCACCACGTCGCCCTGGATGCTGCCCTGGACCTTCATCTTGCTGTCCTTGATCGTCTTGACGATTTTCTTGGCCAGTTCCTGCTCGATGCCTTCGCGCACGGTGACCGGCTGCTTCATCTTGTTGCCGCTGATGGTTTCGGGGTCGCCGAGTTTCAGGCAACGGGTGTCGACGCCGCGCTTGGCGAGCTTGCCGGTCAGCACGTCGCGGACCTGGCTGAGTTTGAAATCATCGTCAGCAAAGACGGTGAGGGTTTTTTCCTTGTCGTTGATTTCAACGCGGGCATCCGAGCCCTTGAAATCAAAACGGGTGGAGACTTCCTTGTTGGTCTGGTCGACGGCGTTGCGCACTTCGACCTGGTTGACCTCGGAAACAATGTCGAACGAGGGCATGGGCTGCTCCCTGCAGTGGATACTGCGGTTGATGATGCGAGCGCGGATTATACGCCGCGCAGCATGTGCTTCAGCTGCGGGCGGCTTTCAGCGCGATGCGATGCGACTGCAGCGGCAGGCCGGTGGCATCGTCGAATTCGGCGGCGGTTTCAACCGCGCGCCGTGCCAGTGCTTCGGCGTCGTGCTTGGGATCATTGTACAGCGCGTGCAGCGCGCCCATCGCATAGGTGCTGCCGCTGCCGAAGGCGTAGTAGCGGGTGAATTCCTGCACCGTGCGATGTGCGACCACGCCGAAGATGCCGTGGCGGTTGGCGATTAGTGCATCAAAGCGCGTCGATTCCAGCGGTTCGTCATCCTGGCCGCCGATGTGCAGGAAATAGTCGTTTTTCAGCGCGGCGTGCAGCGACTGCCAGGTACGGAAGATTTCCAGCGGCGAATCGAAGCGCGCGCGGGCCTTCGGCTTGCCGAAATGGTCGCGCAGTATGGTCTTGAAGGTGGCGTTGCCGGTGAGGCCCAGCCAGGTGTCATCCACCTGCAGCAGCTTGCCGTTGTTGGCGACGTAGTCGGCAGTTTCCTTGGCCGCGCCCCATTTGGTCATGGTGTCGGCGGCGATGGCCACCGAGCGGCCCTTGCGCACTACAACAATGGTGGTCATTTATTTGGCTGCTGAAGTCTGCTGTATCAGCCGAAATGGCAGACGTAGTGCAGGGCTTCGACGGCTTCGATGTCGAAGCTCGACTTGCCCGGCACATCAAAGCTGTCACCGCCCTTGACCGCCTTCCAGTCGCCGCCGGCGAGGCGGTAGCGGCCATTGCCGGCGATGATTTCCATGCGCTCTGGGGCATCGGTGTTGAAGTTGAGCGTCGCGGGCAGGATCACACCCACCGACTTGCGCACGCCACCGGCGAGGATCACGGTGTGGCTGACGCATTTGCCGTCGAAATAGACGTTGGCTTTCTTGATGACGGAGACGTTGTCGAATTGCATGGAAATTTCCTTGGATTAAACCGTTCGGGCTGGATCGATCGAAGCTCGTGTGCCCGGATGCGTCCGCCCTTCGACGGGCTCAGGGCGAACGGAACGTGGTTGCTTAACGCTTTTTGCGCAGACGCGCTGCAATCCGCATGCGCAGTGCATTGAGGCGGATGAAGCCGGCGGCATCGGCCTGGTTGTAGGCGCCCTTGTCGTCCTCGAAGGTGGAGATCGCCGGGTCGAACAGCGAGTTGGTCTTGGAGGCGCGGCCAACCGTGGTCACGGTGCCCTTGTAGAGCTTGACGCGCACGGTGCCGTTGACCGGTTTCTGCGACTCGTCGATCAGTTGCTGCAGCAGGATGCGCTCGGGGCTGAACCAGTAGCCGTTGTAAATCATCCGGGCGTAGCGCGGCATCAGGTCATCCTTCAGCGCCAGCACTTCGCGGTCGAGGGTTATCGATTCCATCGCGCGATGCGCGCGCAGCATGATCGTGCCGCCCGGGGTCTCGTAGCAGCCGCGAGACTTCATGCCGACATAGCGGTTTTCCACCAGGTCGAGCCGGCCGATGCCGTGTTTGCCACCGAGCTGGTTAAGCTTGGTCAGCACCTGTGCTGCAGACATCTTCTTGCCGTTGATGGCAACGATGTCGCCCCTGGAGTAGGTCAGCTCGACGTATTCGGGCTTGTTCGGCGCCTTTTCCGGCGACACGGTGATGCGCCACATCGAGTCTTCGGGCTCGAAGGAGGGGTCTTCAAGAATGCCGCCCTCGTAGGAGATGTGCAGCAGGTTGGCGTCCATCGAATACGGCGCGCCGCCCTTGCGTTTTTTGTAGTCGACGGGAATGCCGTGTTTGTCGGCATAACCGAGCAGCTTTTCGCGCGAGAGCAGGTCCCATTCGCGCCACGGCGCGATGATTTTCACTTCCGGCATCAGCGCGTAGGCGCCGAGCTCGAAACGCACCTGGTCGTTGCCCTTGCCGGTGGCGCCGTGGGAAATCGCGTCAGCGCCGGTCTTGCGTGCGATCTCGATCATGCGCTTGGCGATCAGCGGACGTGCAATCGAGGTGCCGAGCAGGTATTCGCCTTCATAGACCGCGTTGGCGCGGAACATCGGGAACACGAAGTCGCGGACAAATTCCTCGCGCAGGTCGTCGATGAAGATCTGCTTCACGCCGAACATCTTGGCTTTTTTGCGTGCCGGCGAGAGTTCCTCGCCCTGGCCGATGTCGGCGGTGAAGGTGATGACTTCGCAGTCGTAGACATCCTGCAGCCATTTGAGGATGACCGAGGTGTCGAGGCCGCCGGAATAGGCGAGTACCACTTTTTTGATTTTGTCGGACTTTTTCATGACTCTTCGCTTTGCGGAAATTACTTGGATTCAACTTTGCCGAGCAGCAGGTATTCCATCAGCGCCTTCTGTGCGTGAAGGCGGTTTTCTGCTTCATCCCAGACCACACTCTGCGGGCCGTCGATGACTTCGGACGTGACTTCCTCGCCGCGGTGGGCGGGCAGGCAGTGCATGAACAGCGCGTCTTTTTTCGCGGCGCGCATCATGTCGGCGTCGATGCACCAGTCCTCGAAGTCGCGCTTGCGCTCTTCGTTCTCGGCCTCGAAGCCCATGCTGGTCCAGACGTCGGTGGTGACCAGGTCGGCATCCTTCACCGCGTCCATCGGGTCCGGGAATTCCTCGTAGTGGTCGGTGCCATAGAGGCCGGCGCGCTCGGGCTCGACCTCATAGCCGGGCGGCGTGGAGACATGCACGTTGAAGCCGAGCACTTCCGCCGCCTGCAGCCAGGTGTTGCAGACATTGTTGGAGTCGCCGATCCAGGCCACGGTCTTGCCGCGGATCGAGCCGCGATGCTCGATGAAGGTGAAGATGTCGGCAAGGATCTGGCAGGGATGGTATTCGTTGGTCAGGCCGTTGATCACCGGCACCCGCGAGTAGGCGGCGAAGCGGTTGATGATTTCCTGCTCGAAGGTGCGGATCATCACCACGTCGACCATGCGCGTGATCACCCGTGCCACATCCTCGATCGGCTCACCGCGTGAGAGCTGGGTCTGGCTGGAGGTCAGGTTGATCACCGAGCCGCCCATCTGCAGCATGCCGGCCTCGAAGGAAACACGGGTGCGCGTCGAATTCTTCTCGAAAATCATCGCCAGCGTGCGGTCGTGCAGCGGCAGATAAGGTTCGTAGCGCTTGAACCGCGTCTTGATCCAGGCGGCGCGCTCGAATACATGGGCGTATTCGTCGGCGCTGAAATCCCTGAACTGAAGGTAGTGGCGGAGTTGCATGATTTTTCCCGGCGCAGCGGTCGCGCTGCGCGGTCAGGCGGCCGCCGGAGCGGCCTTCATCAGGAATGAACGGATCATCGGCGCCAGCTGGCCGACCAGCTGGTCGGCCTCGGTGCGCGACATCACCAGCGGCGGCACCAGCCGCACCACGTTGTCGGCGGTGACGTTGATCAGCAGTCCGCCGTCAAGCGCGGTTTTAACGAGATCACCGCAGGGGCGGTCGAGTTCGATGCCGATCATCATGCCCTTGCCGCGGATGTCCTTGACGCCCGGGGTTTCGGCCAGCGCGCGCTTCAGGCTGGTCTGGATGTGCAGGCCCACCTCGGCGGCGTTGCGGCACAGGTCTTCGGATTCGATGATTTCGAGCGTGGTCAGTGCCGCCGTGCAGGCGAGCAGGTTGCCGCCGAAGGTCGAGCCGTGGCTGCCCGGCTTGAACAGTGTGGCCGCTTCGCCGCGGGCGACGCAGGCGCCGATCGGGACGCCGCCGCCGAGGCCCTTGGCGAGGGTGATCACATCGGGCATCACGCCGTAGTGCTGGAAGGCGAACATTTTGCCGGTGCGGCCCATGCCGGTCTGCACTTCGTCGAGCATCAGCAGCCAGCCGTTGGCGTCGCAGATGTCGCGCAGGCCCTTCAGGTAGCCGTCGCCGCAGACGCTGACGCCGCCTTCGCCCTGCACCAGTTCGGCCAGCACGGCGACGACGTTGCGGTTGGAGGTGGCAACACGCTGCACTGCCTCAAGGTCGTTGAACGGCACGCGCACAAAACCGGTCACCAGCGGTTCAAAGCCGGCCTGCACCTTGCGGCTGCCGGTGGCTGACAGCGTGGCCATGGTGCGGCCGTGGAATGATTTTTCGAGCACCACCACCGCGGGGTTCTCGACGCCCTTCTTGTGGCCGAAATAGCGGGCGAGTTTGATCGCCGCCTCGTTGGCTTCAGCGCCGGAATTGCAGAAGAACACGCTGTCCATGCCGGATGCGGCGGCGATGCGGTCGGCGAGTTTTTCCTGTGCGGCAATCTGGTAGATGTTGGAGGTGTGAATCAGCTTGCCGACCTGGTCGCGCAGCGCCGCCACCAGCTTCGGGTGGCTGTGGCCGACCGCGTTCACGGCCACGCCCGCGAGCGCATCGAGGTAACGTTTGCCCTGGGTGTCCCAAAGCCAGACGCCTTCGCCGCGCTCAAAAGCCACGGCCAGCCTGCCGTAGGTATTCATCACATGTGACATGGTCTCGCACCTGCCCGAAAACGCCGCCGTTGAAGGCGGCCGGTTACCGCAATCGCCACGCAATCAGCAGGGGGTGTACTGCTTGAAATTGCCCGGCACATGCTGCAAAAACAGACGGCGGCTTTACGCCGCCGGTAAAACTGATTCTCGGCCAAGCCGGCGCGGCTTGGCAAGTGAATTTTCCGGGACAGCACCCCGGTTTCAGTGCGGCTTCTGCTAGACTTTTTTCCCTCGACAGCAGGGGCTGGCAGGGAAACATTCGGCATGTTCGAAGGCGCACCGGAAATCGTCATCGAAGGCGTCACCGATCTCGGAGAGAAATTCCGCCCCAGCGACTGGGCGGAGCGACTGTCCGGAATGCTTTCCGTATTCAGCGAGAGCGGACACCTCGAGTATTCACCCTACCTGAAACCGATTTTCGCTGGCGGCAACCATTGCGTCGCGGTCGACCGTGCACTCGAGGCGCTGAATCCGGCGGCATTCGCCTTTTTGCTGCAATTCGCGAAGGACAACCGGCTGAAAATACGGCCCGGGCGCCGGATCAGGCGGCCGGATGAACACGCCGCCGAAAGGCAATCCTGAGGGATTGCCGGCCGCAGCGCTGCAGTTCGGGAACTGGATGCGCCGCGTGAAACCGATCAGGCCATCGCCTTGATCGCGGCCGACAGGCGGCTCTTGTGACGGGCAGCGGTGTTTTTGTGCATGATGTCCTTGTCGGCGATCGAATCGATGGTGCTCACCGATTTCTGGAACAGGGTCTTGGCAGCGGCTTTGTCGCCGGCTTCGATCGCTTTGCGCACATCCTTGATCGCGGTGCGCAGCTCGGAACGCTGCGAGGCGTTGCGCGCGCGGCGTTTCACGGCCTGGCGGGCGGCTTTTTTGGCTGAAGCAGTGTTGGCCATGTAAACTCCGGATTTCGTTCGGAAAAAGGGCGCAATGATAAAGAACTTGGGCCTTTTCCGCAAGCCGCAGCCGACTGCGGCTCCAGCCTACCCCGATAAAAATAAATGAATCTAATCAATGCGTTAGCGACAGTCAGCGGCATGACGCTGATGTCGCGGGTACTGGGATTCGTACGCGACGCGGTAATCGCCCGGGTATTTGGTGCCGGACTGGCCACCGACGCCTTTTTTGTCGCCTTCAAGATTCCCAACCTGCTGCGGCGGCTTTTTGCCGAGGGCGCCTTCTCCCAGGCCTTCGTGCCTATCCTCGCCGAATACAAGAACCGGCGCGGCGAAGACGATGTCCGCGCGCTGATCGACCAGGTCAGCGGCGTACTGTTGCTGGCATTGCTGCTGGTCAGTGCGCTGGGCATATTGATCGCGCCGTGGATCATCGCCGTTACAGCGCCGGGGTTCAGCGCAACGCCGGAAAAATTCGCGCTGACGGTGGAGCTGCTGCGCATCGTCTTCCCGTACATCCTGTTCATCGCGCTGACCGCGCTGGCCGGCGGCATCCTCAATACCTGGAGCCGTTTCGCGGTGCCGGCCTTCACGCCGACACTGCTCAATATTTCCTTCATCAGCTTTGCGCTGCTTGCCGCGCCCTATTTCGATCCGCCGGTGAAAGCACTGGCCTGGGCGGTGTTCGCCGGCGGCGTGCTGCAACTGGCCTTCCAGATCCCCTTCCTGGCGAGGGCCGGCGTGTTGCCGCGGCCGCGTTTCAACTGGCGCGATGAGGGCGTGCAGCGGGTGCTGAAGCAGATGGCACCGGCGCTGTTCGGTGTGTCGGTGGGGCAGGTCAGCCTGCTGATCAACAACATCTTCGCTTCCTTCCTCGTCACCGGCAGTGTCACCTGGCTCTACTTCGCCGACCGTTTGATGGAGTTTCCTGCGGGCCTGCTCGGCGTGGCGCTGGGCACAGTGCTGTTGCCCAGCCTCGCAAAAAGCCACGCCGAACGTTCAGCGCAGGCCTATTCCGAACTGCTCGACTGGGGCCTGCGGCTGACCCTGATGCTGGCTCTGCCCGCTGCCGTGGCGCTGGCGGTGCTGGCCGTGCCGCTGGTGGCGACGCTGTTCCACTACGGCGCCTTTACTGCCACCGATGTCATCAATACCCAGCAGGCGGTGATGGCTTATGCCGTGGGTCTTGTCGGCTTGATTGCGGTGAAGGTGCTGGCGCCGGGCTTTTATGCGCAGCAGGACATCCGCACGCCGGTGCGCATCGCGGTGGTGACACTGGTGGTGACGCAGTTGCTCAACCTGGTGCTGGTCTGGCAGTTGCGCCACGCCGGCCTCGCTCTGGCGATCAGCCTCGGTGCCTGCCTCAATGCGGCCCTTCTGCTGCGTGGCCTGTGCCGGCGCGGCATCTACCAGCCGCAGAAGGGTTGGGGCGTGTTCATCCTCAAGCTGCTGCTGGCGGTGTATGCGATGGCGGTGGTGCTGTGGTGGCTCGCAGGCGCGCCCGCGGAATGGCTGGCTGCCGGCGCCTGGACCCGGATGCTGAAACTGGCGCTGCTGGTGCTGGCCGGCGGCAGCACCTACTTCGGCATGTTGTGGCTGTGCGGATTCCGCTGGCGCGACTTTAATCGGCGCTCATAAATTCGCAGACAACCTACTTCTGCATCACCCGCCGCGCGACATACGACAAAGCATCAACCAGAGCCACCAGCAACAGCATCGCAATCAGGATCGAGCTGGTTTCATTCATGTGGAACAGGCCCATGTGGAAAGCCAGCATCTGTCCCAGCCCGCCACCGCCGACCACGCCGAGCACTGCTGCGGCGCGGATGTTGTTCTCCCAGCGATAAAGCGTGTACGACAACAGTTGCGGCAGGATCTGCGGCAGCGTTGCATAGCAGAACACCCGCATTTCAGCCACGCCGCGCGCGCGCAGCGCGAAGCCCGGTCCCGGCGGCGCATTCTCGACCGCTTCGGAGAACAGCCGGCCCAGCACGCCCGTGGTGTGCATTGCCAGCGCCAGCGTGCCGGCGAAGGGGCCGAGGCCGGCGGCGATGATCAGCAGAGCGGCCCAGACCAGTTCCGGAATCGAGCGCAGCGCATTGAGCACCAGCCGCGTCGGCGCGCGCCAGTGTGCGGGGTCAGCGGCGTGTGAACGGCTGGCCGGAAGCGCGAGCAGGATACCGGCGATGGCGGCGAGCAGCGTGCCGAGTGCCGACATCGCCAGCGTCTCGAAACCGGCACGCAGCAATTTGAGCAGGAAGGCGCTGTCGGTGGACGGTGACAGCAGCTCGCCGAGGAAACGTCCCATCTTGCGCAGCGCATCGGCGGACAGGAATTTGGCCCACTGCAGGTCCAGGGTCCAGAAGCTTGCGACGGTCAGCACGATCAGCCCGCAGAGAAACCAGCACATCGCGCAGCGCGCGCTGAACAGCTTCGGCGGCATGCGCCAGGCTTCGTTGGCGGCCTGCGCGCTGTCTTTGTGGCCACTCATTTTGTGCTCACTCATGCCAGCGACTTCCTGAGCCACGCGCTGACCTGGTCGGCCAGCGCCACCAGCAGCATGAACACGATCAGCATCGTGGCGACTTCCGAGCCCTGGAACATCTTCATCGAGTTGTCCATCTGCTGGCCGAGGCCGCCGGCACCGACGAAGCCGAGCACCGCCGAAGAGCGGATCGCGCATTCCCAGCGATAGACCGTGTAGCTGGTGAGTTCGGGGGCGCTGTGCGGCAGCAGGCCGTAGAAAAAGGCCTGCAGGCGGCCGGCGCCGTTGCGCATCAGTGTGCGTGTGGAATGGGTTTCGTCGCTTTCTAGGATCTCGCCGTAGACCTTGCCGAGCATGCCGCCATAGGTCAGTGCAATGGCTAGCACGCCAGCGGTAGGGCCGAGGCCGACCACGCGTACGAAGACCAGCGCCCACACCAGCTCCGGGATGCTGCGCAGCACGATCAGCAGCCAGCGCACGGCCTGGCGCACGATCAGTGGCAGCGTGTGCATGCGACCGGACAGCGCGGACACCGAAAGCGCGCCGGTCGAGACCAGCGTCAGCGGAATCGCGATCACCATCGCTAGAGCCATGCCGGCGGTTGCGATGGCCACGGTGCGCCAGCACTCGATCGCGACCATCAGCATGAACTCGCGGTCGATTTTCGGCGGGAAAAAATCAGCGATGAACCGTTTTGTTGATTTCAGTGCGTCGGGCTCAAACAGTATCCACGGCTTGAATTCGGTGACGACCAGTGCGGGTGCGATCAGCACGCAGGCCGCGAGCAGCCAGAACACGCGGCCGATCCAGGCCGGATCGCGCAGTTGTGGCGCAGCGATGGCAGTGGCTTGTGGATGGGACATGACCAGCGGTGGCAGCTAGCGGCAGTACATCGCCGGCGTCTGCGGCGGGCCGGGTGGTGTGTCACCGCCATCCGCAGGGGCGCCCAGCAGTTCGTGCTCATGCTGTGCATACAGTTCACGCAGCCGTTCGGGAGTGACTTGTGCTGCGGGCAGGTCGAAATGCAGTTCGCCGTCGCGCAGGCCCAGCACGCGCGGGAAGCGTGTGGCCACATCGACCTGGTGCAGGGTGGTCACCAGCGTGGCACCGGCCTCGCGCGCGGCGGCGGTGAGGGTGTCGATGGCGAGCCGTGACCGGGCGGGGTCGAGCGAGGACAGTGGCTCGTCCACCAGCCACAGCGAGGCCGAGGAGAGCAGCACACGCGCGAGACCGACGCGCTGGCGTTCGCCGCCGGAGAGGCGGTCGACGCGGTCCCACAGCTTGTGCGCGAGGTCAAAGCGGGTGAGGGCGGCTTCCGCTTCCGCAATGCCGGTGGGGTAAATCAGCGAGCGCAGGCTGGCGAACAGCGACTGCCGCGGCAGCCTTCCGGCGAGCACCGCGGTGATAACGCGCTGCCGCGGCGGCAGCGGTGGCGTCTGCGGGCCGAGGAACAGCCGGCCGCGCAGTTTCTGCAGTTGTGAAACCGGCAGCGTCCACGGATCAACGCCGTCCAGGGTGAATGATCCGGCCGCAGGTTTCAGGGCACAGGCCAGCGCATGCAACAGCGTGGTCTTGCCGGCACCCGAGGGGCCGATCACGGCAATCTGTTCGCCGACCGCGATGTCGAGCGTGACCGGCTTCAGGGCCGGCACGCTCGCCACCGTGGCGGCAGGATGGCGGGCGGAAAGCCCGCGCAGGCTGACGCGCATTTTCGGGCTTTTTCCCTTCTCTTACTTGATGAGGCCGGCGCTGCGACCCGCGTTTTCCAGGCCCTTGTAATTCTCGGCGCGGGTCGGGATGTACTTCGTTGCGCGGTTCAGGGTCAGGATTTCCTTGCCTTCGGGGTCGTTCATCGACAGCGCCAGCAGGGCTTTGGTGATGCGCTCGCGCAGGGCCGCCGGCATGTCGGCATGCACCGACCAGTTGTAGTTGTAGAACGGCGGCGTGGTGTAGAACACGTTGACCTTGGCGGTGTCGACCTTCTTGTCTTCGACGAACCTGCGCCACACGGTGATGTCCAGCGCCGCGGCATCAACCCGACCGCCGACCACGGAAGCAATGGTGGCGTCATGCGCGCCGGAGTAGGCGATGCGCTTGAAATCCTTTTCAGGATCGATCTTGGCGTCGAGCAGGAAGCTGCGCGGCATCAGGTGACCGGAGGTGCTCGACTGCGAGCCGAAGCTGACCTGCTTGCCGCGCAGGTCGTTGAGGCTCTTGATGCCGGAATCGGTCTGGGCAATGAACACCGAGCGGAATTGGCTGTCCTCCTCGCGCTGCGCGATCGGGATCACCTTGCCGCCGGAGCGCAGCTGCGCCTGGACGTGGGTGAAGCCGCCGAACCACACCAGATCAACCTGCTTGTTGACCAGGGCTTCGACTGCGGCCGGGTAGTCATTGACCGGCGTGAACTCGACCTTCATGCCGAGTGAGCGCTCGAGGTAACGGGTCAGCGGACCGAATTTGCGGATCTGTTCGGTCGCGGCTTCTTCGGGGATGGTGGTGACCTTGAAGGTCTGCTGGGCCAGTGCGGGTGCTGTAATGCCGAAGACTAGTGCCAGGGGGAGCACGCGGCGCAGAATGTTGCGTACAACAGCGGATTGCGAAAACGCGATGGAAGGCATGGTGGTTCCTTTCAGCAAAGGCGGGATTTGGGGGCGGGGTCTGAAACGCAGGCCTGGCTCGCATGGAGCTGGGCACCGTAACCGATCACCACCCGGCGGGTGCGGGAGGGGCTCAGGTCAATCATGTTGTTGTCCTTGAAATGAACAGGAAAGCATCGCGGCTGATGCCGCAATGCTGAGACACGCTACCGTAGCGGCCCGCGAATTGCAAAGGCCGCGCGGGCCCGTTTGGGATCAGTCGATCTTGGCGCCGGAGGCGATGACGACCTTCTGCCACTTCGCGTTTTCGGCGGCGAGAAATTCGCTGAAGGCCGCCGGACTGTTGCCGACGCCGTCGGCGCCGAGTGTGGCGAAGCGTTCACGCACTTCACTCGAACCCAGGGCCTTGACCACTTCGCGGTGCACGCGCGTGACGCGGTCGGCGCGGGTTTTGGGCGGCGCGAACAGGCCGAACCAGAGATCGGCATCGTAACCGGCAATGCCGGCCTCGATGATGGTCGGCACATCGGGCAGCACCGCGGCGCGTTTGCGGCCGGACACGCCCAGCGCGCGCACACGACCCTGCTTGATGAAGGGCAGTGCCACCGGCGGCACGTCAAACAGGATCTGGATGGTGCCGCTGATCATTTCCGGATAAACCAGCGCCGTGCCCTTGTATGGCACGTGCACGATGTTGATGCCGGCGAGCAGTTTCAGCAGCTCGCCGGACAGATGGAACTGGGTGCCGGTGCCCGAGGAGCCGAAATTGAGCTTGCCCGGCTGGGATTTGGCGAGCGCCACCAGTTCCTTGATCGACTGCGCCGGCACCTGCGCCGCGACCAGCAGCACGTTGGGCGAAGTCGCGACCTGGGTCACATGGGTGAAATCGGTCAGCGGGTCATAGGGTTTTTTCGAATACAGGTGCGGTCCGATGGCGTGGGTGCTGGTGGTGCCCATCAGCAGCGTGTAGCCATCTGGTGTGGCGCTGACCGCCACCCTCGATCCGAGCGTGCCGCCGGCGCCGGGCCGGTTGTCCACCACGACCTGCTGGCCCAGCTGCTCGCCGGTCTTCTGGGCGACGACGCGGGCCAGGATGTCGGTGGCACCGGCCACCGGGAAGGGCACGATCATGCGCACCGCGCGGGTCGGAAAAGCGTCCTGTTGCGCGAGGGCCGGCGCGGCCGTGGCGAGAGCGGTGATGACGGCAGTGCAGAGGGCATGGCGGGCGGACCGGCGCATCACGAGCTCCTGAAATTGGGGGGGGTGCGCCCAATCTACACCGCGGGTTGGGCGTCCTCAAGGCCGGCCTGTGCCGCCAGCGTGTTGGCGGCGGAGGCTTTCAGTGCCGACTCGACGGTGGCGCGTTTCAGTTTGGGTGCGAACAGCTCGATGAAGTCGTAGGCATAGCCGCGCAGCCAGGCATTCGGCCGCAGCGCGATGCGTGTGGTGCTGGCCTCAAACAGGTGGTCGGCATTGATCAGGCGGATGCCGGTGTCGCGTGCCGGGTCGAAGGCCATCTTGGCGAGGATGCCGATGCCCATGCCCTGTTCGACATAGGCCTTGATCACGTCGGCGGCGATTGCGGTGAGCACAATGTTGGGCTTGATGTCGGCGGCATCGAAGGCGCGCTGGATCGGCGAATTCGCGGTGAACGCGAAGTCGTAGGTGATCAGCGGATGTTGAGCAATCTTCTCCAGCGTCAGCGGTCCGCTGCCGAGCAGCGGGTGGCGCAGCGGGGTGATCACGCAGCGCGTCCATTGCGCGCAGGGCAGGGTTACCAGGTCGGAGAAGCTCTCGTCCGATTCGGTGGCGATGCCGACCTCGGCGCTGCCCTCGCGCAGCATGTCAGCGATCTGCGCCGGACTGCCTTCACGCAGCGTCAGCCGCACCTGCGGATAACGCTGGGTGAAACGCGACACCACCGGCGGCAGCGCGTAACGTGCCTGGGTGTGGGTGGTGGCGATGACCAGCGTGCCGCGGCCGCCGGAATTGAATTCGCGGCCGACCTCGCGCAGGTTTTCGGTGTCGCGCAGGATGCGCTCCGCAATGTCGAGCACGATCCGGCCTGGTTCGGTCAGTGCGGTGATGCGCTTGCCGTTGCGTACGAGTATGGTCACGCCCAGTTCTTCTTCCAGCAATTTGATCTGTTTGCTGATGCCGGGCTGGGAGGTAAACAGTGCTTCCGCCGCATCGGATACTTTCAGGCCATTGCGGGCGATTTCGCGCAAATAGCGTAATTGCTGTAAATTCAATGACTTACCTTGATTTGTGGGGTATGTTCGGCTAAGGGCAGGTTTTATATAACATATAGCGATTAACAATAAATAACATATTCTTGGACGATATATAAGGGGGTTTTTACCATCAGCGGCGTCAAATCAGAGGTGCCGCAGATGTATCAATACGACGCAATCGATCAGAAGCTGGTGGACGAGCGGGT